>MWEJ01000056.1 GCA_002071025.1 Verrucomicrobia bacterium ADurb.Bin070
CCGCCCCATGTACGCCGCGCCCAAAGACGCACCCAGCTCCACAGCACGCACGAAGGCGAGGCTCGCGTCGTTCTGGTTACTCAGGTTCGAAATCGACAGCCCGCCATCCGCAGACAGCGCGTAGTTGCCCAGCGTGGTCGCCTCCTTGTTGCCGAAACCGGTCTTGAGCGCCGGCATAAAAATGAAGGCCACAGGTATTCTGGAAAGGCGCTAGATCAGGATGTCGGCGTGGTGGTCGCGGCCGTCGTCGAGAAGCGGGATGCGGCTGTCGGGAAGCGCCTGGCCGTCGAGACGGACGCCCGGCGCCTCGCCGGGGGCCGCGCGGCGGACTTCGATGGCATAGAAGCACTCGCGGTGGCGGTACTTGAGCGTGAAGGCGTCGAGTCCCTCCGCCGGCAGGCGGGGCGCGACGACGAGGTGGCCGGGCTGCCGCTCGAGCCCCAGCAGGGTCTCGATTGCGAAGCGGTACATCCACCCGGCCGCGCCCGTGTACCAGCTCCACCCGCCCCGGCCCGTGTGCGGTTCGGCGCCGTACAGGTCGGCCGCCATCACATACGGCTCCACGCGGTAGCGCGCGATCGCCGCGGCCGAATCGCCGTGGCGCACGGGGTTGAGCAGGTCGAAGAGCGACCAGGCCGTCTCGGCGTCGCCCATCAGCGCGAAGGCCATCGCGGTCCAGATCGCGCCGTGCGTGTACTGGCCGCCGTTTTCGCGGACGCCGGGTGGATAGCCCTTGATGTAGCCGGGGTCGAGGGCGGTCTTGTCGAAGGGCGGGTCGAAGAGCTGCACGATGCCCGCCTCTTCCCGGACGAGGTGTTCCCGTGCCGATTGCATCGCGCGGCGCGCGCGGCCGGGCTCGGCCGCACCGCTGAGGACCGCCCAGCTCTGGGAGAGCGAGTCGATCCGGCACTCGTCGTTCTGCGCCGAACCGAGCGGCGTGCCGTCGTCGAAATACGCGCGCCGGTACCAGCCGCCGTCCCACGCCGTCGCCTCGATCCGCACGCTCAACTCCTCGGCCTCGCGCCGGCAGCGTTCGGCGAACGCCGCGTCTCCGCGCGCCTCCGCGACGGGCGCGAAGCGGCGCAGCGTGTCGCAGAGGAACCAGCCGAGCCAGACGCTCTCGCCCTGTCCGCCGATGCCGACGCGGTTCATGCCGTCGTTCCAGTCGCCGCAGCCGATGAGCGGCAGGCCGTGGGCGCCGAAAACGAGGCTGCGCGTGATCGCGCGCACGCCGTGTTCATAGAGCGAGCCGGACTCGGTGCTGTGCGCATGGGGCTCGTACTGGCTCTCCTCGCGCTCGCCGAGCGAGCGTCCCTCGAGGAACGGCGCCTCCACGTCGAGTACCCCCGTGTCGCCGGTCGCCAGCACGTAGCGGGAGATCGCCTGCGGCAGCCAGAGCAGGTCGTCGGAGATCTTCGTGCGCACGCCCGCCCCCTCGGGCGGATGCCACCAGTGCTGGACATCGCCTTCGCGGAACTGGCGCGCGGCGCACCGCAGGATCTGTTCGCGCAGCACCTCCGGCGCGTTGTGCAGCAGCGCCATGGCGTCCTGGATCTGGTCGCGGAAGCCGTACGCGCCGCCGGACTGGTAGAAACCGCTGCGGCCCCAGATGCGGCAGGATAGCACCTGATACGGCAGCCAGCCGTTGACAAGGACCGAGAGCGCGGGCGCGCCGGGCGCTTCGAGATAGACCGAGCCGAGGAGCCGGTTCCAATGCGCCCAGACCGCATCGAGCGCCGTACGCGCGCCGGCGCGTCCGCCCAGTCGCTGGGCCAGAGAGCGTGCCTCCGTGATGTCGTTGCATGCGCCGAGGGTGAAGACGACCTCCCGCTCGCCGCCGGGCGGCAGCTCGAACCGGGCCTGGAGCGCGGCGACAGGGTCGAGCCCCGCGCCGGTTCGGCCGGAGAGATGGACGCGGCCGAGCGCGTCGGGCGCCGCCAGCGAACCGTTGCGGCCGATGAACTCGACGCGGCTGCCGGTTACCACGGCATCCTTCTCGCTGCAGCCCGCGAAGGCGACGCGCCGGCCGAAGACGCGGTTGTAGGGATTGCGCGCGATCAACAGTCCGCTCTGGCTGTCCACCGAGGTGTTGACGTGCAGCAGGTTGGCGTGCCGCCACTCGCCGAGAACGAGTTCATTGCAGCCGAACAGGGAAAGGCGGCGCGTTTCATCCGATGGGTTGCGGAGACGGACGACAACAAACTTGACCGGAGCGTCCGTCGCCACGTACACCCACGTCTCGCTGACGATGCCGGCCTCCTCGCGCTCGAAAACCGTGTAGCCGAAGCCGTGGCGGCAACGGGTGCCGCCGGTCCCGCGGGCGGGAGCGCCCAGCGGCGACCAATAGGCCCCGGTATCGTCGTCGCGAAGGTAGTACGTCTCGCCGGAGGGGTCGGAAACGGGGTCATTCGCCCACGGCGTGAGTCGGAACTCGTGTGCGTTCTCGACCCAGGTGTACATCGCGCCGGATTCGGAGACGACTGTGCCGACGCGCGGGCTGGCGATAACGTTGACCCACGGCGCCGGCGTTGTCAGCCCGGCCTCGAGATCGATCACGTACTCGCGTCCGTCGGGCGTGAAGCCGCCCAGACCGTTGCGGAAGATCAGATGACTCGGCGCCAGCGGTGCGGGCGGCGCGGCGGGCGGCGCGGCGGCCGGCTCCAGCGCAGGCGGCAGCTTGCGCGGCGTGTAGCGCCGTTCAACCTGCTCGCGGAGCGTCTCGGCGGTGTCGGTCAGGACGATCCGGGCGACGCTCTGGAAGAGCACGCGGTCCTCCTCCGAGAGGTTCTCGTTGCGGCGCAGGAAGATGCCGCCCGGCTTATCGATCAAGCCGGCGTCAGGGCTGGCGTTGATGGCCGATACGATCCGGTCGTTGAGCGCCGCGCGATATCCCGAGTAGTCCTCGTTGAGGATCACGAGATCGCTGGGAAGGCCCTTGAGGCGCCAGTAGGCATGGGCGCGGATGACGTCGGTGACGAGATCCATGTGGGCGATGTCGCCGATGCGCAGCAGCGTGATCGGGAGGTCGCCCGAGATGCCGAAGCGCCACAGGCTCTGCTGCCCGAGCGTGTTCGAGGCGATGATCTTAGAAGGCGCGCGGTTGCGGGGGTTCGCGAAGACGACCGACGCGGCCAGGCGTCCGTAGAGCTGCGCCTCCGCCTCGCTGACGTTGATGAGGCGCAGGACGATCTGGCTGTGCGACCAGGCCATGTCGAAGGCGCGGTCCACGAAATGGCGGTCGCGGTATTGGTCCGCGAGGGCCACGGCCTGCTGCCGCGTGCGCGCCGCGCCGGTGACGATGTGGAATTGAACCGGCGCTTCGTCGGTGACGTCGAACGTCGCGCGGATGGCGACGACGGGGTCGAGGACGCAGCCCGCGGTGTTGGAGAGCGGCGCGGACGCGCCGGCGGGCTGCTCCAGCGCCGCCGGCCGCGCCGGTGTGCGGCCGCGTCCCAGGAAGCGCTGGCGGTCCGTCTCGAACGAGAGATCGCCATGCGGCCCGACCGGAGCGAGCATGTGGAACATCCATGCTTCCGGTTCGTCTTCGCCGCGCCGGCGGCGCGTGCATAGGATGGCTTGGCCAGCCTCGACAATCTCGGTCTGGACAAAGAGGCTGCTGAAGACGCGGTGCGCAAGATCCGCGGCCGGCGGCGCGAGCACCACTTCGGCGTAGGAGGTGAATTCCAGCCGGCGTTCGTCCTGACCGTGGTTTGTGAGCGTGACGCGCCGGATCTCCACGTCGTCCTCGGGAGAGACGCACATCTCCGTCTTTGTCTCGATCTCGCCGTCCCGGCGGCGGAATTCGGCGCGGCCCTGGGTAAATATAGACTCCTGAAAATCCGCGCGTTTGCAGACAGGCTGGTGGGCCAGCGACCAGCAGGCGTTGGTCTCGATGTCGCGGAGGTAGCCGAAAGCTCCCCAGGCGTCACATGTCGAATCTTCGCGCCAGCGCGTCAGCAGCAGGTCGTGCCAGCGGCTGTAGCCGCCGCCGGCGTGGGTCGTCATCACATGGTAGTCGCCATTCGAGAGCAGGTGCACTTCGGGAACAGGAAGGTCTGGCTCGGAAAAGACGCGCATCGCCGCGCTCGCGTCTATCTCGGACTTCTCCGCGCCTGACGCGGCTTCTTGGCCGTGGGGCTGGATGGCCGGTGTGACTTCGGGGACGCGCTCCTGCAGGAGCACATCGGTGGCGCGCACGGCCGGATCGGACATGAACCGGCGCACGATGGGCGCGCCGCAGAGGAAGTGCGAGAGCGCCAGCAGGCTCATCCCCTGATGGTGTGACATGTAGGCGTGGACCACGGCGCGTGATTTGCCGCGCGGAACGCGGGATGGCGTGTAGTCGATCGCCTCGACCATTCCGTAAAGGCCTAGCGCGTCTTCCTGGCCGATCAGGCGCTCAATGTTTTCACATGTGGCCTCGGGCATGAACGGCAGCGCCATGAGTGTCGCGTACGGTGCCACGACAAGATCGTCGGAGAGACCGCGCTTCAGCCCCAGCCCCGGCACGCCGAAGGCCCGGTACTGGTAGGTGTGGTGCGCGTCCGTGGCGTTGTAGCAGGATTCGGAGATGCCCCAGGGGATGCGGCGCTGGCGGGCGTAGCGGATCTGGCGCCGGATCACGGCATGGCAGGTTTGGGACAGCAGCGTGTCGGGGTAGTCGGCCATGAACAGGGGCGGCATGAGGTATTCGAACATGGAACCGCTCCAGGAGAGCAGTGTCGCCTCCGAACCCTGGCCGGTCAGCAGCCGTCCCAGCGCGAACCAGTGCTCCGGCGGAGCCTGTTCGCCTGCGATGATCAAGAAGCTGGTGATGCGGCTTTCCGATGCGAGCAGATCGTAGCAGCCGGGGTCGAGACGGCGCGACGGCACGTCGAAGCCGATGCTGAGCAGATCGCGGGAGTCGTTATAGAGGAAGCGGAAATCCATACGGGCATGGATCTCGTGGCAGCGTTCTGAGAGCGCCTCGAGACGCTGCACGAGATCGGCGACAACTGCCGCCGCGGCATCGCATTCACTGCGAGCCAGCGCGCGCAGCGGCTGCGCGGGGTCGGCATCGCCCAGCGTCTCCGCCCAATCGGCGTGATCGCGGCATTGACGCGTCAGGGTCTCGGCGAGCGCGTGGAGGTCGGCGATGTCTCCCGCGGACTGCCGGATGCGGGCTGTAGCACGCGCAAGTTGGTCAAGTCGATTTCGGGCGTCCGCCAGATTGTCGGGCGGCCCGACGAGCAGGAGCTGCGCGTCTCGGATCGCCGTGAGCACCTCGGCGGGTGCCTCGCGCCCGGCCTCGTCGGACAAGGCGGCCACAGCGTCTTGCAGGCCGCGCCAGAGCTGTGGCGGGAAGGCGGTTGTTTGCGACACCTCATGCAGTCCCGCGCGCAGCGCGACGAGCGCGCCCGCGAGGTTGCCGCTGTCGACACTGGAGACGTAGAGAGGATTCAGGGGTTTGAGGGTTCGGGTGTCGTACCAGTTATAGAACTGACCGCGGTAACGCTCCAGCTTTTCCATGGTGTCGAGAGTCTGTTCGGTGCGTGCCGCCAGGGATGCTGTAGAAATGTACCCGAAATCCCACGCCGTCAGGTTTGCCAGTAAACCGAAGCCCATGTTGGTGGGCGAGGTGCGCGGCGCGACCACGGGGTCGGGCCGCGCCTGGAAGTTGTCCGGCGGCAGCCAGTTGTCAGTTTCGGTTGTAAAGGTGTCGAAAAAGCGCCATGTGCGCCAAGCGAGAGCGCGCAGCATGCGGCGCTGCGTCTCGGTGACGCCCGGCTCGCGGCGGCGGCGCGGCCGGCTCGCGGCCCAGGCGCCGATTGGCGCGAGAGCCCAGAGCGCGAGCAGCGGCGCGGCGGACGGCAGGGAGGCCGGGCGCGCGGAGGTCACGAGAGCTGCGGCAGCCGCGGTGACCGCGAGGGACGGCCACATCTCTAACACAACGCCCGCGAGGGTATGGCGCGCGTTGCGGCGGGAGTAGGACGGCAGGTGCCAGATCATCAGACCGCTGCGCGTGAATGGCATCCGCAGCGCCGAGGCGGCGAAAGCGCCGAGGGAAACGGCCGCCTCGTAGGGCAGGCATGCCAGCGACTGGATCGGCTGCGCGACATGGCGCAGCAGCGCTTGCGCCCAAGTCAGCATGTGCAGCGTGATGCCGCGCTCGCGCGGCTTGCGCAGCAGGAGCGTGGTTGTTCGCAGCAGCGTTGTCAGTCCAAGCACGGCCACGGCGAAGCCGGTCCAGACCGCCGCGGACACCGGTCCCGCAATCCAGCCGGCGAGGAGCAGGGCTGTGAGGGACGGCGCGACGAGCGCGCGCCGTAGATTGTCGAAGATCTTCCATTGGCTCAGCAGCGAGAGCCGGACGCGCCGGCCGTCGGCGCTGGGCGGTCTGACGCCCAGCCAGGGGAGGATTTGCCAGTCCCCGCGCATCCAGCGGTGCTGGCGGCTGATGTCGCCGAGGTACGAGGAGGGCATATCCTCGTAGATTTCCACGCAGCCCAGCAGCGCGGAACGCGCGTAGGCGCTCTCCAGCAGGTCATGGCTGAGGACAACATTCTCCGGAAAGCGGCCGTGCAGCGCCTGCCGGAAGGCGTCCACATCGTAAATGCCCTTGCCCACGAACGAGCCCTCGCCGAAAAGGTCCTGGTAAACGTCGGAGACTTCCCGGGAGTAGGGGTCCAGCCCGGTCTGCCCGCACACAAGGCGCGAATAGAGGCTGCGGTTAGCGGAGAGCAGGCGCACCGTCACGCGCGGCTGCAGGATCGTGTATCCCTCGACGACGCGTCCCGCGCGGGGATCGAAACGCGGGCGGTTGAGCGGGTGCGCCAGCGCGCCGATCATCTTCGCCGCTGTGCCGCGCGGCAGGTCGGTGTCCGTGTCGAGGGTGATCACATTGCGTACGGTGCCGGGCGGCGGCATCTCGCCAGCAATGAAACAAAAGGCGTCGCGGGACTCGCCGCGCAGCAGCGCGTTGAAATGCTCCAGTTTGCCGCGCTTGCGCTCGTAGCCCATCCAGCAGCGCTCGCGGGGGTTCCAGACGCGGGGGCGGTGGAGCAAGTGGAAAATGGGGGTGCCGTCGGGACGCGTATGGCGCGCGTTGAGACGCGCGATTGCCTCGCCCGCCTGCCGCAGCAGCGCATCTTCGCCGGGAAGCGTCTCCGCTTCCGCGTCCGCGAAATCGGTCAGCAGGGCAAAATCGAGCTGCGGGTCGCGATTGCCCAGATAGCGAATCTCCATAGCGGCTACGAGGCTTTCGACAGCTTCGGGTTTGTCGATAATCGTGGGTACAACCACGAAAGTGCGGTGTCCTTCAGGAATGCCGCGGGAGAAGTCGAGCCGCGGCAGCGGGTGGGGCGGCACGATGAGCGTCACGAAGAAATTGACAAGCGAGATCGCCAGCGACGAGGCGGGCACGGCGGCGGCGAGCGCCAGCAGCCAGAACGTCGGCGACGCGGCGGGCACGCCCGCGAGCCACGGCGCAACGGCAGCCCCTAGCAGTGAAAACGTAGCGATGGTTCCCAGATAGAGCGTCAGACGGCAGCGGCGGACGAGCCGCACGCAAGCCTTTTTGAAGGACCAGCGGCAACCCGCGACGCGGCGGAGCCGGGCGCGTCCGGCACCGACAAGATAGAAACCGATGTGGCGGCGGCGGACGGCGTCCGCATCTGAAGACGGCACGGCGGAAGCCATGCTCAATGCCAGCTCCGCCACCTCGGGCTGCGCGCGGCCTGAGCTCAGCGCGAGAGACTCCACAACATGGCGGTAATGGTCGCGCGTGGCGAAGTCCTGCATGGCGTGGATGCCGGCCGGATCGCGTTCGAGAATACGCTCGACCAGGCTCTGGGACTCCACGAAGCGCTTCCAGTCCATCGCGCTCAGGAAACGCAGGCTGCCGATGCTGTTGGATATAGATAAATGCTCCGCCGCCTGGATGTGGCTGTCGCGCTGGAGCTTTTGCGCGACGGTTGTCGCCTCCTCGGCCAGCATCTGGTCGATCCAGTTCAGGAAGAGGCCCACGCTCGGCCCTTGGCCCTGTAGGCGATCGACGAATTCTTCGAGGAAAGGTGCGCTGAGCACGGTATGCGCGTCCGCGAACTCGGCCAGCAGGTGGAGGATCTGCTTGGGGTCTTTCTCCACTGCGGACTGCACGCGCTCCGCCCAGCGGATTCCGTCGTCTTTTTCTTGGCGGCGGCGCGCGACGAGCACGGCCACGCGGCGGAGGTTCTCGATCAAGCCCAGGCGCAGCGCGATCGGAAAGGCCCACAGCTCGCCGAGCTGCAGCGGGTCCACGGTCTGGTAGGCGGCCACGAACGCGGCGGTGTTCTCCTCGTCGAGCAGGCCGTCGAGATGGGCGATCAGCTCGAACGCCATGTCGTAGACGCGCGGAAATCCCTTGCGGGGCCCGGCCGCGAGGCGCGGAAGCTGTCGGCTGTAGCGCTTCGGGAGGTGGATGCGGGCGAGCTGGATCTGTTGTTCGATCAGGTAGAAATTGTCGAGCAGCCATTCCGCGGGCGGCGCCATGCGCCGGCCCTGCCCGTCGGCCCACACCAGCACCTGATGGGCCGCGCGCAAGGCCTGGGCGTTGTCCGCCAGGCGCGGGAGCAGCCGGTTGTAGCCGGGGCCATAGTCAATGACGTCGGTGCGCGCCAGTTCCTGGGCAAAGCGCTTCAACTGCTCCACGCTGAGCAACTCGGCGCGCAGCGGCTCCTCGATGACATCCGGCATGTCGCGGGGCCGAACCGCGCTTTGCGCAGCCCGTTTCGGCAGGAATCGCCTGGCAAGAACCTTTAATGGAAAGATCATGTGGTTGAGCGTAGCACAAGATCGTGAATTTTCCAAGAAAGCGCAGCGCCCGCAGTTTGTCATAACAATGTGCACCTATACCGCGGGCGGGCTCTTGTGCGACCGGAAACTCAACCGCCACGCCGTGGCGGATCTTGCGGCGGCGCAGGATGTTTGCCTTGCGCCGACGCAGTGACTAGAGGAGAAAAAGTATCAGCCGGAGCGGGGCGCAGGCGGTAAAACCGCTTGCGCCCGATTAATTTTGATGCCCAATTGATTTTAGTGATGGAATTTCAGGCGTTTTCACAGGGAGTCAAAATTTGTCTGCCCAAGGTGCTAAAAATTAAAAAACCCGCTTTTATTGGGTTTTTCCAACAAAAACGGGGTCTGAAACTGGCTCCCCAGGAACAACCCCACTCGAACCACTCTCGGTCATCGCACCCGCCTACGGCCTTCCGCACGACCGGGTCGGCCTGTTCCGGCGACACCCTGGCCGCCGCTTCCCTTGCACCACATCAATGCACCCCAAGCGCCTCAGGGGTTACATCGACCTCGAAGAGACCGAGTTGTCCGCGAATGGGAAAGGCCTTGGTCCGGCGGATATTCGTTAACACCCAGGCAAATGCTCCGGGGTACAGGTCGCAGCACGCCTCTTCGACGTCCACAATTGTCATTGGGCGGCAGTCAACCAGTTTTGCCACTGCCACGGCACATCCAGCAGGCTCAATCCTGGGGGAGCGGGAAGATACGATCAGCAACGTGCCACGGTAGTCAGTAGACCACTTTCGCGTCTCGATGGTCTTTACACCAGACGCGATCATGTTGGCCCACGGCTGCTTCACAGACAGAGCCTTCATGATCGCCTTCCCGAAGCGACCCCAAGCATGCGCCTGGTCTCGATTGGCATCCTTCCGACCTTGGCCAGGAGATCAGTTGCCCATCGCTGTAGCATGCTTGTCCACGGCGCATAGTCAGACGTTGGGGATATCCCTATCTCTGCACCCACGGTTGGAGGGAAGTACCCGTGGGAGAGGAGCAGCACTTCAAGGTTGGCAGGGCGGGCATTGGCCACCCGCGTCGCAAACTGGACCAGCGCCTGGGTGTCGTGCCTCTTTGCCGCGTCGAGATGAGTGAGGCGGGTAAAGACGTCAAATGCGTAGTCATCAGGACTGTCCAGACCCGGCTCCATTAGTGCGACGCGACGCAAGACGCATGGCACACAATAACCACAATGCCGAACGTGCAGGTCATTGTAGCGGCCCGCCCGCGAACAAGAAACAGAACGACGGATAGCGGGACCAAGCGCGACAGGAAGACCGCGAAGCATATCAGTCTTGCTGAACAACAGGAATGGGTTCCGCACCGTTACATTCAGGCCGAGCGCACGAGTCATCGCAAGGAACTCCATCAGAAACGCCGGATGTGTCGTCCGAGTGCTCAGACTACCCGTGCGCGACTTCTGAAGCGGAATGTTCAGGGTCATGAAACCGTTCTCGGGCATGAATACATCCGTGATGTTGAACTCGCGTGCGATGGCGATTGCCAATGCAAGGAAGAGGAAGGAGCGGGGCCGGTGAGAATTCTCCTTCTTGTCTGCTAGAGCGAAACGGGTAGTGGTGCGTCGAGACCGGGAAACCCGGCATTGCACAAAGCGGAACCTACCTGGATATATCTGACGTAGCTGCGCGGTCAGTTCGGTCTGGGCCTTCGCAGATTGCCCTTCTGCCTGGTGTCCCACCAGAATCAGATTCTTCCCCTCGTCCAGAAGGCGGATGGCTCCGAGCAGTGAATCGGTCCCTCCAGAGAACATGCACACGGCATCAAAACCCGACGGCAGACGCTTCCGGTGAGCGCGGAATGGAACGTTGACAGTGCGGTGAGGCCATTCGAATGACCAGCGGTCGCCCGAAAGCAAGGCGAGCGACCTTATGAGATGCTGGCTGCAACTGCTCCATGCATTTGGGTCTGCGACAGGCACGATGCAGTCTATGGATCGAGTCCAGTAGTCCGATGTTGATGAACGCTCAACCATCTCGTCAGCAAGGTAGACGAGAACTGCCAGATCCAGGAAATCCAGCGCCAAGCTACCGGGTCTCAAGCCGAGTGGATGCCCGTCCACTTCGAAGTCTACTGTGGCGTTCGCCTGTGGAGACAATCTGTCCACCACAACACTGCCTTCGGTGGCCAAGGCGGTGCGGTAGGAGACGGAATCAAATCCCTGATCCCCAACGTAACGAGTGAACGTCATTTCCCACCTCCCCGCGCCGATTCCGTCAGTCGCCGCTCAAGATCGGAGACCAGGCTGTCGGCCACACGTAGACCGTCATGGCCAAACCAATCCAGATTCGAGAATGTCCCCTGTTCTTTCTGGTAGGCAATTTCTTCTTTAACATTCACTCGGCAGGCATGCTCCACTGCGGACTCCAAGCTGCTTATCTGCTGCTGGCTATCTGTTCGGCGAGACGCATAATCTTCGACCATCAGCCAGACCCGGTCGAACACGTACTGAGTAAGAAACAACTCAAGCAACCCCTCAACGCCTTCCCTTGAGATGAAGTCCTGCAAAGACGCCTCGAGGTTCTCATAGGTCAAGTCATCCATCATCTCGGCAGCATTAAGAAGCGCCTGCTGCAAAGCACCGCGTAGGACATCTTGTTCGAGGCCGTTGCAATCAGAGGAAAGGTGTTCGGCGATCTTGGCTATTACCTCTGTGGCCGGTCTCCCCTCCAGTTCGCCCATCCCAAGTGCCGTCAGAGCTTGGCCAAGACTTCCAGATGAGAGTGCGCTGCCGAACCCGCCCAATCCTGAAACGGCTCCCCCTACGGACGTCTGACCTCTCCCACCGCCGCCACCGCCACCGCCGCCACCACCACGACCGCCCCCGCCGCCCACGCTCCCTCGAGGTGTTCCTCCCGGAGAGCGAACTGGTAGCCCTCCGGCAGCCCCAAGGGTGGTCTTGATAATCTGATGCGGCGTCACGTCACTACCGCCAGCCAGGTATGAACTGATTTCTGCTTTAAGGTCAGTCCATTTGCCGCCCGTTGGCGTTGGCATGCTCTTAGATGTGCCCATATTGCCCCTCTGCTAGTGTGATCGACGGGTACGTCTTCCGCTCGAGAGCGCACCAAACGCCCCCGCAGCCTGAGCGAACTTGTTCTTAAGTGCCTCGGGGACAGTAGTCCCCGCTGCTTCGGCGCTGTCGAGGAGCTGTTTGCCAGCCAGTCCAACGGCAGCGTTGCTACAGGGATCGCATTTGCTGACGGCCGAGACTACTGCCGGATATGTGCTAGGATGCTTACCGCACACCGTACCATACCCAGTCAAGATGTGCGTCTTGGTTTGCCCGTCGTCGGCTTCGCTGAGTCTGGCAGCTAAATGGGTGAGAATGGACTCCACCGTGGAATCATCTTCGGCAGCGGCACGAAGTGCTGCTGCTTTTGACATAACACGATCTCTGCCTGCAATGGCCGCCGCCAGCGACTTCGCTTTCTCATCGGGAAGGGAGAGAATCTGAGCGCCCCGACTGATCGACGTCTGCGCGAGGAACAAGTAGGGACGCAAGTCGGTCTCGCCATCCAAAGCTGGTTCTGTCTTAACGAAGGAAACGAGCCGTAGCCTTTCCCTATATGTAGCGACGAGTTCGGAAGCGTCGGCGTCTCCGTGCTCTTGCTCCGTCACAAGCTCGGCCAGCAGCAATGATCGCCCTGTGGCCGGGTCGACTGTGTCAACCAGAGCGTTGAAGAACTCGACCTCGACATACTCGAGCACCGTCATTTTCACAAGAACAGCATCATCGATTCCAAGTGCATTAGTGGCGGCCAAGTCGCGGCGGAGAGCGAGAATATTCAAGAACCGTTTGATCTGACGCGGATTGCCCCGCAAGCCAGCGCCAAGAATGGCAACATGCGGCAGTATGCCAGCGAGTTCGTTCTCTATGATCGCGACCTGACTACGGAATAGCGTGGGGTTATCGTTAATCCACCTCGCGAGTTCCTCGCGGAGATCGCCTGCGGAATAGACGTTGGCACGGTTGGCCGCCAGCGCCTTCCACCCATCCCCAGATCCGAAGTGTCTCCCCACAATCAGCATACCCACATAGCACGCGATGTCCTGAGGCGTCTGTGCCGGAATGTTAAACGGCAGTTGAACGATCTTCTCGATGTAGTCTCTGGTCCTACCGGAGTCTGCTACTCCGTAAACCTCGCTTACGGCCTGCTCGATCCTCTGTGCATCAGCACCTATAACGAACGTACACCGAGGGGTGTTAAGGAAGAGCTTGATGGTCTCGAAGGTCTCGATGACCTTGGCGCTTGGGCACCTGTCCAGGTCATCGATGAACACGACGATATGATCGACCTCGGCTTTCGTCAGCAGATCCGCGAAGTCACGCTCGAACGCCTCCATCGTCTCGGCAATCTGTCTTGACTGCTCGCCGAAGCACTCCATGAAACCGGCAAGATCTGGAGTCAACGTAATGGCCGTCTTCGTGATGAACTGAGCGAGCTTGAGAATGCTTGCTCCCTTGGTGATCCGAGCTACTGCATCCTTGAGTTCCCCGGCCAGTGTCCGCCCTTCTGTGACCTTCGCCAGAATCGCGTGTACGAGTGCCGACTGGGCTTCGTCCCGCCCCTCGTACTTCCAAGCGTTAAACCAAAGCGTGCGGGTCTTCGTGTCGGCATGCCCTCGGTCAATCCGATCCTTGAGCATGGACATCAGACTCGTTTTACCGCTTCCCCAAGCACCAAAGACACCAAGTGTCAGTGGTGACAAATCGCGGCGAAGGCAAACTTGAGCAAGCACTTCGACGTAACTCGTGTAGCCGAGACAATCATAAAGGGTCTCACGGTCAGACCACATTTGGGGTTCTCCTTGTGTTGAATATCTCGCTGGTTCTGGCGCTGCCACGACGAGATGCCTGAAGTGGATATCCTTCCAGGTTTCGCAACCGTACCGGCTCGTGGACCGCTGGCTGGCAATACATCACACAACCTCCATCCAGGCGAGGAGCTTTGACGAGTAGCCGCCCTCTAGGGTTGAAAGGCC
>MWEJ01000057.1 GCA_002071025.1 Verrucomicrobia bacterium ADurb.Bin070
TCCGTCCCGTTGAAGTGCGAATTCTGCACGAAAATTTCATACCCGCGCGCGATCTTGAGCGCCGTCTTCAAATGCCGCCCGGTGACGAGATTGTCCAGCCGCAGCTTGCGCGCGTTCACGATGTTAACGCAGACATCGGCCTTCAGCGCCGCGTCGATGCGGAGATTGCGCAGGACCGTATAGTAGGGCGAAGCATCGTAGCGGATGACGGCCGGCATGGGGGCTGTGGCGCGTATCTCCGCGAGTTGGAAGTCGGCGTTCAGCATCCCGCGTATCTCGATGGGCGCGGAAACCGCATAGACCGCCGACATGGGCGAGACCAGATCTGTCTTTTTCGCGATCGCCGCATCCACGGCAGCCTGAAGCGCCTTCGTATCGTCGGCGACACCGTCGCCCGCCGCGCCAAAGTCAAACGGCGTGATTTGCAGGCACGGCACCACCCGGCCGCGGCCACCGTCCGCGGCTGCCGCTTGCGATGGTTTTTCAGCGTTCTCAGCGAAGGCCAGCGAAAAAGGCCGCATGGCGGCCACGATCATCAGCAATATGACGGCAATTCTCATACTTCCGCTCTCTCTGTTCTTGAACGGCCACTCCGCCCCTACTGTACACATTCAATCTTTCCGTGTTCGTCACCAAGGCTCGCCCGTACGGGGATGGCCGAGCGGTCAGGGTGCCCCGAGGCAATAGAAATCCCCGAGCGTGCGCAGGTAAATCCGGCTGTCCACGATCACCGGCGAGGCAAAGACCCCGGACGGAAGGGTGTTCGTCACGACACCGCCGAATGCACGTCCGACCGGCACGACGAACCCGCTTCCCTGGCGGTCGAAAAGATAGAGATGGCCGTTCGCCAGCACGGGAGAAGAGTAGAACGGCGTCTTGAAATCATGCTGCCAGGCCACGTGCCCGTCTTGCGTATCGTAACACCGCAGCAACCCCTGGTCGTTGACCGCATACAGCAGCCCGTGATGCAGCAGCGGCGTCGGCACATACCCCGCCTTGGCATCCCCCGACCAAACCACATGCGTCTGAGTCACATCGCCGTTTCCGTCCGCACGGATGGCGAGCAGTTTCCGCCCCGGGTAGCCGCCCGTCGCGTAGACCGTCGTCCGGTCTGTCACCGGCGTTGCCACGCAGGTTCGAGCCGGGCCCTCGCACGTCCACAGCAAATTTCCGTTGTCCGGGTCAAACCCGCGCGTGCTCAATCCACCGATGAGCAGCACCTGTACACGGCCCGCGAGTTCTCGGACCAGCACCGGTGCGTAGCTCTCGTTGTTAGCACGGATGGCCCTGCGCCAGACCACATCACCGGTCGCACGGTGAAAGGCTGTCAGATAGCACCCCTTCGGGCCTTCCACGGGCACGATGACAGCCGAGTTATAAAGGGCGGGCGAGGCAGAAAAACCTTGGATCGTGTTGTACGGCGCGACGGTTTTACGCCAGATGAGCTGACCCTTCAGGTTGACCGCGGCCAACTCGACAGCGGCACCGTTCTGATACGGCACGAACAGCCGCTCGCCGTCGCAGGCAGGCGTGGCGGCGGCCGGCGCGTTATCAGGGTGCAGCCGCCCGACAGGACCGGCATAAAGTTCGGTCTGCCAAACCGTTTTACCGGTCGCGCGCTCAAGGCCATAGAGCCAGAGCACAGCATGGTTTTTCGTTTTTTCCCCCGCCGTGACATAGAGCCGCTCACCGACCCTAACCGGTGACGAGTGGCCAAGGCCCCGCAGCGAAACGCGCCAGACAAGGTTTGACCGTTCACTCCACGCCGTAGGCGGCGATTGATTGTCCGGCGCGACATTGTCGCGCGTCGGACCACGCCACCAAGGCCAATCACCGTCCGCCGCGACGGGAGGCGACAGCGTATCCCAGCCGTTTTTCGGGACGACCTCTTGCAGCGTATCGCCGCACGACCAGCACGCAAACATGCCGATCGCATAAATCAATGCAGCGCCTTTCCCGTTCATGACCTCCCCAAGCATCACGGCCCTCCCATAAAGCTGTACGAAGCGTAGCGCAAGTCGTTTCAGGCGTCCAGCCCGATTTACAGGCAGGCACCGGGCACAAAAAAACAGGCAGGATGCTTGCCGCATCCTGCCCGCTGTTTCATTGGTGAAGACACTCAGTTGAAGACTTCGTCGAGCTGATTCTGAGCCTCGGCCTGAAGCGACGCCATCTCCTCCTCGCTGATCGGCTCGGCCAGCGGCACAAGCTTGATGTGGCGGTGCAGCGGGAAGCCGGTACCGCCCGGGATCAGATGTCCGAGGATCACGTTCTCCTTGAAGCCGCGCAGTTCATCCACGCGGCCCATGGTGGCCGCGTCGGTAAGCACGCGCGTGGTGTCTTGGAAGGAGGCCGCAGAGATGAAGCTGTCGGTCTCGAGCGACGCCTTGGTGATGCCCAGCAACGCGGGCTGCGCCTCGGCGGGCCGTTTGCCTTCGGCCACGATCTCTTCGTTGATCTCCAAGAACTTTTGCCGCGTGACCTGCTCGCCCCAGAGGAAGTCGGTGTCGCCGGGGTTAGTGATGCGGACCTTGCGCAGCATCTGGCGCACGATGATCTCGATGTGCTTGTCGTTGATTTCCACGCCCTGCAGGCGGTAGACCTGCTGCACCTCGTTGACCAGGTAGCGCTGCAGTTCCTGAGGACCGCAGACGTCGAGAATCTCCTGCGGCACCACCGGACCTTCGGTGAGCTGCTGGCCCTTCTTGACGCGGTCGCCCTTGAACACGACCACCTGCTTGCCCATCGGGATCAGATGCTCCTCGACATGGCCGGTCACTTCGTCGCGCACGATCAGGCAGCGCTTGCCGCGCTGATGTTCGCCGAAGTCCACCACGCCCTCGATTCGGGAGATTTCCGCCGCGTCCTTGGGCTGGCGCGCCTCGAAAAGTTCGGCCACACGCGGCAGACCGCCGGTGATGTCGCGCGTCTTCGCCTCTTTACGCGGCGTTTTCGCGATCATCATACCGGGCGACACGCGCGCCCCTTCCTTCGCCATGACAATGGCGCCGGCCGGGATGTGGTAGAAGCCCAGGATTTCACGGGTCTGCGGATCGGTGACGATGATCTGCGGGTGCAGGTCTTCTTTGGTTTCGAGCACCAACAGGGTACTCATTCCGGTCTCGGCATCCTCGTCTGTTCGGACCGACACGTCGTCCACAAAGTCCTGGAACGACACGACACCATGCTTTTCGGCCAAGATCGGCACCGAGTGCGGGTCCCACACAGCCACGCGCTGACCGGCTTTGACGGCCGTGCCGTCCTCGGCGAGCAGCACGGTGCCCATCTGCAGGTTATAGGTGTCGATCTCGGTCCCGTCGGCGTCGACGATCTGCACCGAGCCGTTCTTGTTGAGAACGACCGTGTTGCCCTCATCGTTGCGCACGATACGCAGATCCACATACTTGAGGAAACCGGCGTTTTTGAGCACGATTTCAGGCACTTTCGACACCGTCGAGGCCGTGCCGCCGATGTGGAACGTCCGCATCGTCAACTGGGTGCCCGGCTCGCCGATGGACTGTGCCGCGATGATGCCAACCGCCGTGCCGATCTCCGCAGGCTTGCCCGAGGAGAGGTCGCGGCCGTAGCACTTCGCACACATGCCGTGGGGCGCATCACAGGTTAGACCGCTGCGGATCCAGACGCGTTCGATGCCCGAATCTTCCAGCCGCTTGCAGGCCTCCTCGTCGATCTCGGCATTCGCCGCGATCACGACCTCGCCGGTCGCGGGGTGGCGAATATCGTAGAGCGCCGTACGCCCCAGCACGCGGGTACGCAGCGGGATCAGCGTCTCATCGCCCTCTTCAACCGCCTCGACCTCGATGCCGTTCACGGTGTTGCAGTCCTGAATTGTGATGATCACGTCCTGCGACACGTCCACCAGTTTACGCGTCAGGTAGCCGGCGTCGGCCGTCTTGAGCGCGGTATCGGCCAAGCCCTTACGCGCACCGTGCGTGGAGATGAAGTATTCCAACACGCTGAGGCCTTCGCGGAACGACGCCGTGATGGGGCGCTCGATGATTTCACCGGACGGGTTGGCCATCAGGCCACGCATACCGGCAAGCTGACGGATCTGAAGCTTGGAACCGCGGGCTTTGGAGTCCACCATCATGAAAACCGGATTGGTCTCGGCCGGGTTGGGCTGAGCCTCGGTCACATTGCGGTCGATCGCCTTGTACAGCTCTTCCGACACCTTTTCGGTGGCGGCCGTCCACACGTCGACGATCTTGTTGTGACGTTCGCCGTCCGTGATCACGCCGGTCTGGAACTGGCCGTCAACCTTGTCGACCTCGGTATAAGCCTTGGCAATGATCTCTTCCTTGCTCTTCGGCCGGATCATGTCCTTCAGCCCCATTGAGACGCCCGCCAGACAGGCGTGCTTAAACCCGAGCGCCTTCAGTTCATCCAAGGCCCGGACCGTACGGGCATGGCCCGCCACCTGGTGGCTGTGCAGAATCAGGTCGCCGAGCTTGCTCTTGTCGATCTTGTCGTTGACAAAGCCCAGCTCATCCGGCCAGAGTTCGTTGAAGATCACGCGTCCGGCGGTCGTCTCGATCACCCGCACATCCGGATTGCCGAAGCGGCGGCCCTTGATGCCGAAGTCGGGATTGCGCAGGCGGATGCGCGTGTGATAGTTGATCGCGCCATCCGCCAGCGCCAGATCCACCTCCGAGGTGCTGTTAAAGAGCGGCAGATGCGTGTCGCCGGCCGGCGTCTTGCCGGCGATCCGGTTAGCCAGCTTGTCGCTTTGACTCGGCACCGTCAGGTAGTAGATACCCAGCGCGATATCCTGCGTCGGCGTCATGATCGACTTACCGGAAGCCGGCGAAAAGATCGAGTTGGACGCCAGCATCAGCAGGCGGCTCTCCAACTGCGCCTCGACCGACAGCGGCACGTGCACGGCCATCTGGTCCCCGTCGAAGTCGGCGTTAAACGCCGTGCAGACCATCGGATGGATGCGGATCGCCTCGCCTTCGATCAGCACCGGCTCGAAGCTCTGGATCGAGAGGCGGTGCAGCGTCGGCGCACGGTTAAGCATCACGGTCTTGCCCTTGGTCACCTCTTCGAGGATATCCCAGACCTGCTCGTCGTGGCGCTCGATCATCTTACGCGCCGTACGCACGGTATGGCAGATGCCCTTCTCCTTGAGACGGCGGATGATGAACGGCTCGAAGAGCGTCAGCGCCATCTTTTTGGGCAGGCCGCACTGCGTGATCTTCAACTCGGGACCGACGACGATCACGGAACGACCTGAATAGTCGACGCGCTTGCCGAGCAGGTTCTGGCGGAACCGGCCGGTCTTGCCCTTGAGCATGTCGCTCAGGGACTTGAGCGGGCGGTTGCCAGCACCGGCGACCGCGCGGCCATGCCGGCCGTTGTCGAATACGGCGTCCACCGCCTCCTGCAGCATGCGCTTTTCGTTGCGGATGATGACATCCGGCGTCTTCAGCGACAGCAGGTTTTTGAGGCGGTTGTTGCGGTTGATCACGCGGCGGTAAAGATCGTTCAGATCCGACGTCGCGAAGCGACCGCCCTCCAGCGGCACCAGCGGGCGCAGCTCCGGCGGGATCACAGGCAGGCAGTCCAAGATCATCCACTCGGGGCGCGCCTTGCTGACGCGGAACCCGTCGGCGATCTTCATGCGCTTGGTGATCTTTTTGCGCGTCTGCTTGCTGCGGGTGTTCTCGATCTGCTCTTCGAGATCCTGCATGAGCTGGTCGAGATCGACCTTGTTGAGCGCGCGGCGAACCGCTTCGGCGCCCATCATCGCCACGAAGTTCTCGCCGTATTTTTCGAGCGCCTCATGGTACTCGGCCTCCGACAGCAACTGCATGTACTCCAGCGGCGTGTCGCCCGGCTCGGTGACCATGTAATCTTCGTAATAAAGCACGCGCTCCAGCTCGCTGGCGGTCTTGTCCAAGACCAGGCCGATGCGGCTGGGGTTGCACTTGAAGAACCAGATGTGCGAGACCGGCACGGCCAACTCGATGTGGCCCATACGCTGGCGGCGCACGCGCGACACCGTCACTTCGACGCCGCAACGGTCGCAGACCACACCTTTGTGCTTGATCCGTTTGTACTTGCCGCACGCGCACTCCCAATCGCGCGTGGGGCCGAAGATCCGCTCACAGAAGAGGCCATCACGTTCCGGACGGTAGGTCCGGTAGTTGATGGTCTCGGGATTGCGGACCTCGCCCTTGCTCCAGGAACGGATGGTCTCGGGTGACGCGAGCGTAATGCTCACGGCGTCATAGTGCCCGCCTGCGTCGAACATCCCACCAAACATCTCTCGTGCTGCATAAGGATTCATTGTGAACCTCCTGAAGGGTCGCCTTAAAACTTGCTCAACTCAGCAGCCGGGGCCATTTGCTCGCCGCCCAGCAGCTTCATGTCCAGACACAGACCGCGCAACTCGTGCATCAGCACCGAGAAGGATTCCGGCATGCCGGCATCCAGCGTGTTCTGCCCCTTCACGATCGCCTCATAGATGCGGGTACGCCCGCCGACGTCGTCGGACTTGACCGTCAACAGCTCTTGCAGGGCGTAGGCCACACCGTAGGCCTCCAGCGCCCAGACCTCCATTTCGCCCATGCGCTGGCCGCCGTACTGCGCCTTGCCGCCGAGCGGCTGCTGCGTGACCAGCGAGTAGGGGCCGGTCGCGCGCGCATGGATCTTGTCGGTGACCAAGTGGTGCAGCTTGAGCATGTAGATCTGGCCGACCACCACGCGCTGATCAAAGGGGTCGCCGGTGCGGCCATCGTAAAGCACGCTCTTGCCGTCCTCGCAGATCCACGCATTGCCGCCGATCTCTTTTTGCTGCACGCCGCGCGCCTCGCGCAACAGGCTGTCAATCTGCTCCTCTTTCACGCCGTCGAACACCGGGGTGGCGGCATGGAACCCGAGCACCTTACAGGCGACGCCGAGGTAGGTCTCGAAGAGCTGCCCCAAGTTCATGCGCGAAGGCACACCGAGGGGGTTCAGCACGATGTCCACCGGCGTGCCGTCCGGCAGGAACGGCATGTCGCAGTCCGGCACGATCTTGGCCACGACGCCTTTGTTACCGTGACGGCCGGCGAGCTTGTCGCCCACCGAGAGGTTTTTCTTCTCGGCGATGTAGACCCGCACCTGCTTGATCACGCCGCCTTCGTCCACGATGCCGTCCAGCTCAGCGAACTCGCCGGCGCCTCCGCCCTGCTCGTTCAGCTCGGCGAACTTGGGGCGGAACCCGTTGATGATCTCTTCGATCTTCTGCTGCACAGGGCTGTTTTCGATCTGGATGTGGTCGTGCGACTTGGCCAGACGCGAGAGCAGCGTCTTGGTGATCTTGCGGTTGGCCGGAATGATGATGTCCCCGGTCTCCACGTCCAGCACGTCCAGCGGGATCTTCTCGCCCAGCAGGATGTTGCTCAGCGCCGTGGTCAGCTCCTCTTCCAAAGCGGCCTGCTTTTTCTTGCGCTCCTCTTCGACGTCGCGGATCTCTTTCTTTTCTTCCGGCGACACCGCGAGGGACAGGAAAGGCCGGCGAGCTTCTTGCTGCGAAGTCACCTTGACATCCATCACGATGCCGTAGACGCCGCTCGGGACGGTGAGCGAGGTGTCCCGCACATCGGCGGCCTTCTCGCCGAAGATCGCGCGAAGCAGGCGCTCTTCGGGCGCCAGCTCCGTCTCGCTCTTGGGTGTGATTTTCCCGACCAGGATATCGCCGGGGCGCACTTCGGCACCCACGCGCACCACGCCGTCAGGCCCCAAGTTCTTGAGGGCATCTTCGCCCACGTTGGGAATATCGCGCGTAATCTCTTCCGGGCCGAGCTTGGTGTCACGGGCGCCGACTTCGAAATCCTGAATGTGGATCGACGTGAAGACATCGTCGCGCACCACCTTCTCGCTCACGAGGATCGCGTCTTCGAAGTTGTATCCGGACCACGGCATAAAGGCCACCAGCAAGTTCTTGCCGAGCGCCAGCTCGCCCTGGTGGGTCGCCGGGCCGTCAGCCAGCACATCGCCCTTCTTGACCTTCTGCCCGACCTTGACGATCGGTTTCTGGTTGAAGCAGGTGCCGGCATTGCAGCGACGGAACTTCTGAAGCGCGTAACGGTAGATGCCTTTGGCGTTGTCGCTCTTCTTCGCTTTGCCCGACGGCATCTTGCCGTCCGGCGTCACGATGATTTCGATCGCGGAGACATAGGCCACCACGCCGTTATCCTCGGCCAGCACCGTCACACAGGAGTCGGCAGCGGCGCGCGCCTCCAAGCCGGTCGCAACGAACGGCCGCTCGCACTTAAGCAGCGGCACGGCCTGGCGCATCATGTTTGCGCCCATCAGCGCACGGTTGGCGTCGTCATGCTCCAAGAACGGGATCAGGCCGGCGGCGATCGAGATCACTTGCATCGGCGAGACATCCATGTACTGGACACGCATGCGGTCGACATCTTCAAACTCGGTCTTAACCCGGCAGGTCACGCGCTCGGAGGCGAAGCTGCCATCCGGCTTGAGTTCAGAGTTGGCCTGAGCGATGATGAACTTCTCTTCAACGTCGGCGGAAAGGTACTGGACCTCGTTCGTGACCTTTCCGTTACGCACCACGCGGTACGGGGTCTCGATGAACCCGAACGGATTGATCTGCGCATAGATGCCGAGCGAAGAAATCAGACCGATGTTCGGGCCTTCAGGCGTCTCAATCGGGCAGATGCGGCCGTAGTGCGACGAGTGGACGTCGCGGACTTCAAAGCCGGCGCGTTCGCGGCTCAGGCCGCCGGGGCCGAGAGCCGACAGGCGGCGCTTGTGGGCCAGCCCGCTCAACGGATTGGTCTGGTCCATGAACTGGCTTAACTGGCTGCGGCCGAAGAAATCCTGCACCACGGCGGAGAGCGACTTGCTGTTCACCAGGCGGGCCGGCGACAAGACGCCGCTCGCGGGATCGAAGAGGGTCATGCGCTCGCGGATCAGGCGCTCGGTGCGCGCCAGACCGACGCGGCACTGGTTCTCCAGCAACTCACCGGCTGTGCGGATGCGACGGCTGCCGAGATGGTCAATGTCATCCACATGCTCTTCGCCGACGTAAATGCGCAACAGCAGGCGGATCGCTTCGATCACATCAACGCCGCTCTCGTGAAGCGTGCGCAGATCTTCGGGGACCTTCCCCGCGAGACCCAGCCGCTGGTTGATCTTGTGACGACCGACCTTGCCCAGATCATAGCGGCGCGGCTCGAAGAAGAGGCGCTTGAGCAGGGTTTTGGCATTCGAGGATGTGGCGGGATCACCCGGACGCAGACGCTTGTAGATGTCTTTGAGCGCATCCTCTTCCGAATGGATATTGGCCTTCGCGTCTTCGCGCAAGGTCTTGATCAGAACGCCCTCGTCGACCGAGACGTCCACGACCTCGATCTTGTCAAATCCGGCGGCCGCGATCTGGTCGAGCAGGGCGGGCGTGATCGGATCATACCGGCGGGCCAGCACAGCCTGCGACTCGACATCGACCAGGTCATCCTTCATGACCAAATGTTCCAATGCTTCAGCGGTATGCGTGCCCTTGACGCGCAGCGACTGAGTGGCGTAGAAGAGTTTGAGGATCTCCTCGTCGGCACCGTACCCGAGTGCCCGCAGGAAGGTGGTCGCATAAAACTTGCGGCGGCGGCGGCGGCGGTCCATGTAGACCCACATGATATCGCTGGAATCGAACTGGATCTCGATCCACGATCCGCGGTCAGGGATCAGCCGAACGGAATAGAGGGTCTGGCCATTGGGGTGGATCGCCTGCTCCGAGCAGATGCCGGGCGAGCGGTGCAACTGAGAAACGATCACGCGCTCGGCGCCGTTGATCACAAAAGCGCCGTCACGGGTCATGAGCGGCACCTCGCCCATGTAGACGTCCTCTTCACGGATCTCGTCACCGTCCTTGAGGCGGAAGGTCGCGTGCAGCGGTGCGGCGAACGTGTTGCCGTCGGCTAGGGCCGTCAAGGCGTCGCATTTGGGCTCGCCCAGTTCATACTTGACGAAATCGAGCGTGTAACGTCCGTCATAGCTGTCGATGGGGAACACCTCGTGGAAAATGGCCTGCAAGCCCTTCTCGTCGCGCTTGCCGGGAGCGGTGTCCATCTGCAGGAAATCCTGGTATGATTTCGTCTGAATGGCGATCAGATCGGGCGGCTGAATCACGGGCTTCAGCTTGCCGAATACTTTACGTTCAACCATTGCCTACCTCAGGTTGGGATGTTGAAAACGAGGGTTGTCAACTCAAAGACCCCGCACGCCGGAGCATCCAGCCCCGCTGCCCGCTGCACGTCCTGACACACTGTTCTGCCAGCCGGTTATGAATGGAAGTGTGGTAAGCGGCCACTTGGTTAACTGATTCACACTACGGCCAGTCCTTGCATCATCAGGCGCTCAGGTGCGATTCGTCTCTTTTTTGACAAACACGAAAAGGATGACGGATCGGGCATTTTCCCTCTCGGCGCACGCAGGCGTGTTGAAGGAAAGCGAGGACTGCCCGCGTCATCGCCGGGCAGTCCCCACGTTTTAAAAGCGAAGTGTGTTACTTCACTTCAACCTTGGCGCCAGCCTTCTCGAGCTGCTCCTTCAGCTTCGCGGCCTCATCCTTGGCGACGCCCTGCTTCACCGGTTTCGGGGCCGCTTCGACCAGGTCCTTGGCATCCTTCAGCCCGAGGCCCGTGATCGCGCGCACTTCCTTGATCACGCCGATCTTGTTCGCGCCGGCCTCAGCCAGAATCACGTCAAATTCGGTTTTCTCCTCAACCGGGGCCGCAGCGGCGGCCGGGGCCGCAGCGACAGCCACGGGTGCGGCGGCGGTAACGCCCCACTTCTCTTCCAGCGCCTTGACCAGCTTGGAGATCTCGAGCACCGAGAGGTTGCTCAGAAAATCAATCACTTCATCGTTCGTCATGGTTCTGTTCCTTTTTTTGTGCAACCGCACGCGTTGATTCGCGGGCGGGGTTCCCGCTAGCGCCGCCCCTCATGAAGGAGCCGTCCGCGCCGTATGGCGCGCTGGGATGCCGACACCCGCCGGCACCCGCGCCTTTGGTTTTTACGACACTCGTTTATGCCGCAGAGCCGTCTTTTTTCTCTTCGTACGCCTTGAGGGCATAGAGCACGTTCAACAGCGGCGCATTCAGCACGCGCACCAGGCTCGTCGCCGGCGCCTGCAGCGTACCCAACAGGATGCCGCGCATCGCGTCCTTCGACGGCAGCTTCGAGAGGTCCTCGACATCCGCCGACGAGAGCAGCGTCGCCTCGAGGCTGGCTCCCTTGATCGCCGCCTTGTCATTCTGCTTCACGAAAGCCACCAGCACCTTGGCCACTTCAGCCACATCGCCGGTGCCGGTTACGACTGCGGTCGGCCCGGAAAGCAACGCGGCGACATCGGCCCAGCCCAACTCTTTCGCGACCTTGCCCAGATAGGTGTTCTTCACCACCATGGCGCGAGAATCCAGCTTGGCCAGGCCTTGGCGCAGCGTCGTCAACTGCGTGACCTTGAGCCCGCCGTAATTCAGGACGAAGCAGAAGTCCGACGCCTTGACGCGCGCGATGACCTCGTTCAGGATAGAAAGTTTTTCGGTTCTCATGTCATCCGTCTCCCGTGATTAAATCGATTCCTCGGCCTTGAGCAGCACGCGTACGCCCACGCCCATCGTCGAACTGACCGTGAGGGAGCGGATGAACGTCCCTTTCGCCGCCGCCGGGCGCTCGGACTGAACCGCCGCCACGATGGCATTGATGTTGCCGACCAGCTTGTCGGCGTCAAAGCTACGCTTGCCGCAAAGCACACAGACATTGCCGGTGCGATCCATGCGGAAATCGACCTTGCCACCTTTGGCCGCCTTGACGGCCGCCGCCGTGTCGTCCGTGACCGTGCCGGTCTTGGGATTCGGCATCAAGCCGCGGGGGCCGAGCACGCGGGCGATCTTACGCACCTCTTTCATTGCGTCCGTGGTCGCGATCGCCACGTCAAAGTCGGTCCACCCGTTCTTGACCTTTTCAATCAACTCTTCGTAGCCGACCTCATCCGCGCCCGCCGCCTTCGCCTCATCGGCGTGCGTGCCGGCCGCGAACACGATCACGCGGATCGTCTTGCCGGTGCCGTGCGGCAGATTGACCGTGCCGCGCACGGTCTGATCGGATTTCTTGATATCCACGCCGAGGCGCATCGCGATTTCAACCGTCTCGTCAAATTTCGCATTGGCGTTGGCCTTCACGAACGCCACCGCCTCATTCAGACTGACCGGTGCCGTCGGGGCCTTTTTCAGCGCATCACTATACCGTTTGCCATGTTTTGCCATGATCCGTATCCCCTTATGCTTCGTCAACCACCTCGATACCCATGTTGCGCGCGGTACCTTCGATCATCCGCATCGCGGCCGCCTCGTCCGTCGCGTTGAGGTCAGCCTTTTTGATCTCGACGATCTTGCGGACCTGCTCGCGCGTGACTTTTCCGACCTTGTCGCGGTTGGGGACCCCGGATCCTTTCGCCAGCCCTGCCTCTTTCTTCAGCAGCGCGGACGCGGGCGGGCTCTTGAACACGAGGGAGAAGCTGCGGTCCGCATACACCGTGATAACCACGGGGATGATCAGGCCCGCCTTGTCCTGTGTTTTGGCGTTGAACTCTTTACAGAACGCCATGATGTTGACGCCTTGCGAGCCCAGCGCGGGACCCACCGGCGGCGCAGGATTCGCCGCACCTGCGGGAATCTGCAGTTTCACGATACCCGTGACTTTCTTCGCCATACTTTTGCCTACTGTGTCTGTCGCGATCCTCCCGGCATCCCCACCGGTACAGGCGGACCGCAGTTGACGAGCCGCCGCCGCGCGCGGGGCGCGACGGGACTGGCCGGTCGGCTACGCGTTCTCGTTGACCGCGCGCTCGACCTGCCAATACTCCAGCTCGACCGGAGCGGAACGTCCGAAGATCGCTACAGAGACCTTCAGTTTGCCCCGGTCGGGATCCACTTCATCGACGGTGCCATTGAAACTCATGAACGGCCCGTCAATGATCTTCACGGTCTCGCCCGGTTCAAACTGAACCTTGGGCTTGGCCTTTTCTTTGCTCTTGTCAGCCACCTGGTTGACGATGGCGTCAACCTCGGCCGTGGACAACGGCATCGGACGCTCGCCGCCGATGAACCCGATCACCCCGGACGTCTCCTTGAGAAACCGCCAGGTGGGCTCCAACACGTTGCGCCCCTCATCGTAGAGGGCCAGATTGATCAGCACATAGCCGGGAAAAAACTTGCGGGTGACGGTCGTCTTGACCCCGTTCTTCACCTCGGAGACTTTTTCAGTGGGGATCACAACCTCGCCGATGAACTCCCCCATCTCTTCAATCCGTATGCGCGCCTCGATCGATCGCTTGACCTTCTGCTCCTGACCGGTCAGGGTGTGAAGCACAAACCATTGTTTCGTCATGAACGGCTCCCCGCGCTAGGCATGGATCAACTGCAGGAAAAACAGGATAGTCTTGTCGCAGCACAGCACCACCACGGCCAGGATCACGATGAACGCGATCACGACGACCGTCGAATCGACCAGCTCTTTGCGGTCCGGCCATGCGATCTTCTTGAACTCGATCCCGACCTCGCCGAGATACGCTCCCAGACTCTGGATGACTTGCTTCACGTTGCTCATGTTCCAGGACCCTTCGGTCATTCCGCTCTCAAAATACGAAAACCTGTTGCCGATCCCCGTCGGGGACGACGACAGATACCCGTTCTAAACTGGCAGGCCAGGAGGGACTCGAACCCCCAACACCCGGTTTTGGAGACCGGTACT
>MWEJ01000058.1 GCA_002071025.1 Verrucomicrobia bacterium ADurb.Bin070
CGGCCGTCCCCACTGCTTCCAGCGCAAGGCCGCGCCGGGCACGGGCAGCTACACCTGGATGGGCCGCATTTGGGAGTTCATGAACCACAAGGGGTTCAACAAGTGATGTGAGCGGCGGCCAACGCTCAACTTTCAACGCTCAAGCGGAGAGGGCGGCTGCCCCAATGTGAATTACTGGAGCGAGGCCCCCGAACTGGCGTTGCCCACCATCAGCGCGTAACGGCGCAGCCATCCGCCCAGGTTGCGCGGCTGCCAGGCTGGTGCGGAGGCACGGCGACGCGCGATCTCGGCCTCGTCGAGCAGCGCTTCCAGACAGCGGCCGGGAATGTCGATGCGGATGCGGTCACCGTCGCGCAACAGACCGATCAGGCCGCCTTCGGCCGCTTCGGGCGAGACATGGCCGATGCAGGCGCCGCGCGTGCCGCCGGAGAACCGCCCGTCGGTGATCAGCGCCACGGATTCGCCCAGTCCCGCCCCCATGATGTAGGAGGTCGGGGCCAGCATCTCCTGCATGCCGGGGCCGCCGCGCGGGCCTTCATAGCGGATGACCACCACGTGGCCGGACTTGACCTTGCCGGCGAGGATGCCTTCGCACGCCTCTTCCTGCGAGTCAAAGCAGAGGGCCGATCCCTCGAAGGTCAACATGGCTGCGGAGACGCCGGCCTTTTTGACCACAGCACCCTGCTCGGCCAGGTTGCCGCGCAGAATCGTCAGGCCGCCGTCTTTGGAGTAGGCGTTCTCGAGCGTGCGGATGACCTGCGCGTCCTTGACCTCGGCGGCGGCGATGATCGCGCCGATGGTCTGACCGCTGACGGTCGGGCAGGCGGCATCGATCAGGCCGGGAATGTCGGCAATGCGTTTGAGGATCGCCGGGATGCCGCCGGCGGCGTCGACATCCTCCATGTGATAGGAGCAGGAGGGTGCGACTTTGCAAACGTTCGGGCAGCGCTGCGAAATGGCGTTGATGCGGTCGAGGTCATAGTCGACACCCGCCTCATGGGCGATGGCGAGGGTGTGCAACACGGTGTTGGAACTGCCGCCCATGGCCATGTCCAGCGCGAAGGCGTTGTCGATCGATGCGCGCGTGATAAGATCGCGCGGGCGCGGCGATTCGGTTTTTGCCATCTCGACGACACGCTGCGCGGCGCGCTGCCAGAGGTCGCGGCGGGCCGGATCGTCGGCCAGGACGGTGCCGTTGCCGGGCAGCGCCAGGCCGATCGCCTCGCAGAGGCAGTTCATCGAGTTGGCGGTGAACATGCCGGAACAGGAGCCGCAGCCGGGGCAGCTCGATTCTTCGACCCGCGTCAGTTGATCTTCGCTGATGGCGCCGTTCTTGTACTGGGCCACACCTTCGAAGACCGAGATCAGGTCCATCGGCCGTCCGTCGAGCCGGCCGGCACGCATCGGCCCGCCGCTGGCAAAGATCGTCGGGATGTTGGCGCGGATCGCGCCGAGGATCATGCCCGGGGTGATCTTGTCGCAGTTGGGGATGCAGATCATGGCGTCAAAGCAGTGTGCCTTGACCATCGACTCCACGCAGTCCGCGATCAGCTCACGGCTGGGCAGCGAGTACTTCATGCCGCTGTGCCCCATCGCGATGCCGTCGCAAATGCCGATAGTGTTGAATTCGAAGGGTACGCCGCCCGCCTCGCGGATGCACTGCTTGACCCACTCGGCGACCTTGTTGAGGTGGCAGTGCCCCGGGATGATGTCCGTGTAGGAGTTGCAGACGCCGATGAACGGCTTCTTGAAATCGTCGCGCTTGACGCCGGTGGCCATGAAGAGGCTGCGGTGCGGGGCACGCTGGAATCCGGTCTTGACTTGGTCGCTGTTCATGAGAAACCCGGGGTTAGGGGTGGAAGTTGAGAGTCAGGAGTTAGGAGTTAGGAATTAGGAATTAGGAGTTCGGAGTTGAGGAGAGCGATTAAAACTTTGCGGCCGCGGCGCGGGAGAGGTAGGTGCCGGTCGCGGTGTCCACGATGATCGCTTCGCCGGTTTCCAGATACTCGGGCACCTGAACCACCAGACCGGTCTGGCACTTGGCGGGTTTGGAGCGCGCCGTCACCGAGGCGCCCTTCATCACCGGGTCGCAGGAGGCGATGGTCAGCACCACTTTTTGCGGGACCTCGATCGTGAGGATCTTGCCATCAGAGGTCAGCGCGAAGAGTCCCTCCATGTCTTCGACCAGATAGTCGAGCTGCTCTTCGATCGCCGTTGCGGGGAGGGTGAACTGCGAGAAGTCCTCGGTGTCCATGAACGTGTGAAGGTCGGCCTCGCGGTACAGATACTGCACCGGACGGCGTTCGAAATCGATGTCGTCGAACGGCTCTTCGCCTTTGCAAGAGACGTCCTGCTTGGCTTTGGTGACCAGGTTGCGGAAGCGGAAGTGGTAGATGGATGCCGCGCCGCGGGCGCTGGGGGTTGTGACGCTCAGGCTTTCAAGCACATGCGGCAGTCCGCGGAGGCCGACAAGACTGCCTTTCTTCAGGTCGCACGCTTTTAACATAGGGGTGTTACTCCAGATAAAAACGCATAGTTTACTCGGCAGGGGCCGGTTTTGTCGAGCGCGCGAATGATTTTGGATAAAGCTGGCGGTAGATCTCGAGCGTGGCGCGCGCGGCCTCGGCCCACGAAAAACGCGCGGCGCGCGCCAGCCCTTTGTCGCGGTAGACGTCATGCCAGTCGAGCGAAACGATGGCGGCATGGATGGCGCGGCGCCACTCTTGGCGGTCGGTCGGGTGCACCAGCTTCGCGGCGCCGCCCGTGATTTCTTTGTGCAATCCGAGCGCGGAACAGATGACCGGCGTGCCGCAGGCCATGGCTTCCAGAACCGGGAAGCCGAACCCTTCGACCAGACTCGGGAAGAGAAAGGCGTGGGCCGCGCTGTAGAGCGCCGGCAGGTCAACCTCGGGGATCCGCCCCAGCCACAGCACGCGCTGCCCGAGTTCCAGCTCATCGGCCTCCCGCCGCAGCGGACTGTCGTCGCTGTCGAAGCCGGCCAGTGCCAGCGGCATGGAGGCCGTGGGGTCCATCAGGGCCAGAGCGTGCAGCAGGGTCGTCACGTTCTTGTGGGGCCGGTCGGAGCCGACATAAAGCAGAAAGCGCTCGGGCAGACTGTAGGTTCGCCGCACCGCCTCCACCGCCTCTTTCGGTTGCGGCCGGAAGGCAAGAGAGACGCCATGGCGGATCACCACGCTACGTCGCACGGCACGGGTGCCGAAGAAGCGCGCGCAGGTCTTCAGCGCGTCGTCCGAGACGCCGATCAGCTTGCGGCAGTGCCGCAGCGCGCGTCGGCCGGCCAGACGCCAGAACAGGCGGGTCGCCAAAGAGCTGTATTGCGGGTGCGAGAGCGGGATGGTGTCATGCACCGTCAGAACCAGTTTTCCTGGCACGCGCAACGGGGTCAGGAGATAGGGGGCATGGATGACCTGTGGCCGGATCGAGCGCGCCAGCCGCAATGTCTGCCAGTGGCTGCGGAAGGTGGTGAGGTCCGCGTCAACACGGTGGATCGTCACGCCGGTATGGTCCAGGCACGGGATCTCCATCGCCTCGGGCAGGATCACGTGAAGCCGTTCGTCCGGGCGCAGGTCAGGCAACAGGGCGGCCAGCAGCTCGCGGATGTAACGGTCGATGCCGGGAAAGTCACGCGTGGCCGCGCGGGCGTCGAAGAGCAGTGTGTGGTCACTCGCCATCGCGGCGCTCGGCCCTCCGTAAATCCGTTCGTGACGGGCAGACGCTGAATCGGTATGCTCTCATATGAAGTCTTGGCGTGGATCCGGGGAACCCCTTCCCCGGACAAAGAGACGCTCATTTTTACCATAAACGGGGCGCTGTTCCAAGTGTTCAGAAATGCGATGGACCCTCACCGCACAAACCGCGTGATCCTGTTGACCGGCGACGGCAAGGGCAAAACCTCCTCGGCGCTAGGCATGGTGCTGCGCGCCGCAGGCCACGGCCTGCGCGTCAGCGTGGTACAGTTCATCAAACAGCGCACGGACACCGGCGAGGCGCGGGCGCTGCGCCTGCTGCCCGGCGTGGAGCATCGGGTCTGCGGCCAAGGATTCGTACGGGAGCGTGCGGGGGCGGCCTTTGAGGCGCACGCGCAGGCCGCTCGCGCGGGATTGGCGCTGGCCGCCGAACGGCTGCGCGATCCGGCCTGCGGCATGGTGGTGCTTGACGAGGTGTGCGGCGCGGTGTCGCTCGGGCTGCTCGATGCGCGGGCGGTCGCTGAGGCGCTCGCGGGGGCCGCACCCGGGATGATCGCGGTGCTGACCGGACGTGACGCCCCGCCGGAATTGGCGACGTTGGCCGACACCGTCAGCGTCGTGTCCTGCGTGAAGCACGCGTATGAACAGGGCCGCCCCCCCCAACGCGGCGTGGAGTGGTGACGGAGAGAGTGAAGAGTGAATAACGAATAGCGGGCAGGGCGGAAGTAAGAAGTGATGGGTAAGATGTAATAAGTTTTTTTCGCGGAGCACGGGGAGGGGCAAGCGTCGGCTTGCCCGGCGGCGGTTACGCCGCCATTCCGCAAAACTCCTAAATCCTCCTTCGGGTGCACTTATTCCTCGATCAGCGTGAGGGTGATCTCGCGCGTCTTGCCCGCGCGCGCGACGGTAAGCGTCACGCGGTCGCCGGGTTGGCGCGGATCCAACATCGCCTGCACATCCTCGATCGTCGCGACCGCCCGCCCGTCCACCGCCACGATGACGTCACCGAAAACCAGCTCGCCGAAACGGTTGAGGCCGATGCCCGTGAGGCCCGCGCGCGCGGCGGGAGTTTGGTCAAACACCGCGTAGACCGCAACGCCGTCCAGTCCCGCGCGCTCGGTGACGTGGTCGGGCAGGAGCTGCACGCCGAGACCCGCCCGCGTGACCCGCCCCTTTTCGATCAATTGCGGCACCACGCGCGAAACGGTGTCGGACGGCACCGCGAAGCCGATCCCGGCGTAAGCGCCGCTCGGGCTCAGGATCGCGGTGTTGACACCGATCAGCCGTCCGCAGCAGGCGAGCAGCGGACCGCCCGAGTTGCCGGGGTTGATCGCGGTGTCGGTCTGGATCACATCGTGGATCTTGCGATCGGTCATCGAGGTGATGGTGCGCCCCAGCGCGCTGACGATGCCGGACGAGAGGGTGGTGTCGAGCCCGAAAGGATTGCCGATGGCGTAGACCTGCTGGCCGACTTCCAGATCGCGCGACGCAGCAACTTCCACCGGCACGAGCCGGTCGGGCGGCGCGTCGATCTTCAGCACGGCCAAGTCATAGTCCGGCGCGACCCCCACCAGTTTCGCGTCGTACTGCGTGCCGTCCGGGAAGGTGACGGTCAGCGTGCTGGCCTGGTGCACCACGTGGTAATTGCTGACGATGTGGCCTTTCTTGTCCCACACGAAGCCGGAGCCGGCCCCCTGCGGCACCTCGTAGATCTGGAAATCGAAGAAAAGCCCGCGCCGCACCAGCGCGTTGTTCGCGACCGCGACCACCGAGGGCGAGACGCGCTTGTAAACAACGGTGGCCTCGGTCTCGCGGGCGGTCCGGGCGGATGGCTCGGCGCGCGCATCGGCGGCCTGCGGCCGGGCGACGGCGGCTGCGGTCGCGGGCTGGGCGACGCGCGTTCGCCCAGCCTCCCGGAGCTGAAACACCAGAAAAAGGACCATGCCGATCAACGCCAGCGTGAGAAAAGGTGAACGTGCCGTGTTCATGGCACCAGCATAGCGAAACGGAACGGTCGCTTCCCAGCGCAAAATGTGACCCCTGCTTGCAGTCGGCACAAAAGAGATTGGGGCTGAGCGTGGCAACGTGTATACTTTTGGCCTTTATTCCAAGCGAGGAGAGCGATGTGAATTGGCCGCTGTTCGGTAGTACCTTTGCGCTGATATTCTTGGCGGAGCTGGGCGACAAAACCCAATTGGCGGTGATGAGCCAGTCGGCCGCGTCGTCGTCGAAATGGACGATCTTCGCCGCCGGGGCGCTGGCGTTGGCGGCTTCGACGGCGATCGGCGTGCTGGCCGGTGACGTGATGCGACGGTTCGTGCCGGACGAAAGATATATCAAGTGCGCGGGCGGGGTGCTGTTTCTGATTTTCGGAGGCCTGATGTTGCGGGAAGTCTTCTGCCCGCGCGGGCAGGCGATCGCCGCGCCGGCGCGCGAGATCTCTGCGATCACCGATTGGGTGGGGCGCTTTGTGATCCAGCAGGCGGCGGTCTTTGAGCGGGCGGCGTTCGAAGATTACGAGGCGCTGGCCGCGCGCGCGCTTGATCCGGATGAGAAGACCGTCTTTGAGCGGCTGGCATTGGAAGAGCGCTGGCATCATGAGGCCATGCTGAGCGCATTGGCCGCAGGCGCCGAGCGCGACCTGCCGATCACGCAGGAGATGGCTGGCGCGCTGCCGCCCGTGGCGGATCTGATGCATGACGCGGCCAAAGCCTCCAAAGAGGTCGAGCACGCGATCGAGCATGAGCGCGCGATGGCGCGGTTTTACCGGACGTTCGCGGAGAAGAGTACGATCCCGCGTCTGCGCGAGACGTTCGCGGCGCTGGCTGTGGCCGAGGAGAACCATGCGCAACGTCTGTTGGCGCTGAGGAAGCGATGAACGAGTGGATTGACATCCGGAAAGACGACCGGCATGTGGCGCGCGAGCGTGAGAAGGCGCGCGCGCTGCGCAAGAGCGCGTGGTGGCGGCAGCAGCTCCAGAAGGGTGTGTGCCACTACTGCGGCCGTCAGGTCGGTGCGGGCGCGCTGACGCTCGACCACGTGGTGCCGGTCGCGCGCGGAGGGACCAGCACCAAGGGCAATGTTGTGCCGGCATGCAAGGCCTGCAATTCAGAGAAGAAATACCTGACGCCGGCGGAACGGATTCTGGCGGAACTGGAACACGGTGCGGCCCACAGCGGGGAGACGGAACCGTGAGCCTGCGGAAACGGCTGGTGGTGGTCGAGCCCCACGGTTTCTGTTCCGGCGTCGCACGCGCGGTGCAGACGGCCGAGGCGTTGCTGGCGCGCTTCCCGGGCGAGACGGTCTATGGCCTCAACCAGATTGTGCACAATCAACAGGTGGTTGCGCGGCTGAGCGGTCTGGGCATGCGGTTTGTCAAATCGGTCGACGAGGTGCCCGAGGGGGCGCGGCTACTTTTTTCGGCGCATGGCGTGGCGCCCGAGGTCGTGGCGCGCGCGGCGACACGGCGGCTGCGCGCGATCGACGCCACCTGCCCGTTTGTGTCAAAGGTGCACGCCGAGGTGCGGCGTTTTGCGGCGCAAGGGGCCTGCGTGGTCTGCATTGGACATCGCCGGCATGAAGAGGTGATCGGCGTGGCCGGCGAAGCGCCCGAGCAGGTGCGGATCGTCGAGAGCGCGGCCGAGGCCGAAGCGCTGGCGGTGCCGCCGGACGTGCCCGTGGCGGTGGTGACGCAGACCACACTGGGCGGCGAACAGGTGGATGCGGTCATGGCGGTGCTGCGGCGGCGCTTCCCCGCGTTGCGCCTGCCGGCTGCGACGGATGTCTGTTATGCCACGCGCAACCGACAGCAGGCGGTGAAGGCGCTGGCCGGACGCTGCGAGCGCGTGCTGGTGTTGGGCTCCGCCAACAGTTCGAACAGCCAGCGGCTGGTCGAAACGGCCCGCGCCGCCGGTGCTGAGGCCGAGCTGGTCAGCGCACTGGAGCAACTTTACGGGCTCGGCCTCGAGGCGGCTTGCGGAGTCGGTCTGACCAGCGGCGCCTCCACGCCCGAATCATTTCTCGATGCCGTTGTGGCGCGGCTGCGCGAGCGCTACGGCTTCCCTGCGCCCGAAATGCTGGCTGCGGTTGAGGAGGATTCGCTGGTCTTCAGGCTGCCCGCGTTGGATGCCGGCGGTTGACGTTTGCAGGGGCGTAAAGTTTTTTACCCTCTTCATTACGACCATTCGATGGTCGCAATCATTCGCATCACGTGCAGCGGCGTTCGTGCGACGGCGGGATCTTGAGGATACCGCGGTATTTGGCGATGGTGCGGCGCGCGACGGTGATGCCCTGCGCGGCCAGTTTCTCTTCGATCGCCTGGTCAGAAAGCGGCGCTGTCGGCTCCTCAGCCTGCACCAGACGCAGGATCTGGTCCTGCACGGACTTGTTGGATACCGAGACGCCGTCCTTGCCTTTCAGACCGGGCGTGAAGAAGTATTTCATCTCAAACAGGCCGACTGGCGTGCGCATGTATTTGTTGGCGACGGTACGGCTGACCGTAGTCTCGTGCACGCCGACTTTTTTGGCGACTTCGGCCATGGTCATGGGGTGGAGAGCCTCGATCCCCTTGAGCAGGAAGTCGGTCTGGGCGTCGACAATCTCCTGCGCGATCTTGCGGATGGTTTCCTGACGCTGGTAGATGCTGCGGATCAGAAACGCGCCGGCCCTGATCCGTTCGCGAATGTAAGACTTGGTCTCGGCGGAAACGCTTTTGTCCTCCAGCAACTTTCGGTAATGCGTGCTGATGCGGATGTGAGGCAGTTGACCGTTGTCCACTTGGGCCACGAAGCGTCCTTTTTCTCTGGCCACAAAAACTTCCGGCTCGACATACTCCGTTTCCGCGCTTTCAAAGGAGCGCCCGGGGCGGGGATTAAGGCTGTGCACCAGCGCGATCACGTGCGCCAGTTCGTCTCGGTTCAGAGCGAGCGCCTTGCAGAGAAACTTATCGTCGTGTGCGCCCAGCTTCTCCAGATACTTGTCGATCAGCAGGCGCGCCTCATCCTCCCAAGGCGAATCTTCCACCAATTCGAGCTGCTGCAGAAGGCATTCGCGCAGTGTCCGCGCGCCGACGCCGGGCGGGTCGAACGACTGGATCACCTTGAGCACCCCGACAACCTCGCGCTCGCTGCGGCCGGTGATCATCATGATATCCGGCAGGCTGCCGGTGAAATACCCGTCATCGTTGATGTTGCCGATCAGCGTCACGGCCAGCTCGCGGTCTTCTGGCGACATGTCGGTCAGAGTGAGCTGCTCCATCAAGTGGTCTTGCAGCGAGATCGTCTGGCGTATGGAGTCAAACAGGTACTGCCGTTTTTCTTCGGCGTCCTCAGACGACGGCGCGTTCTCCATGCCTTGCAAGAAGTAGTCGCGCCACTCGTCGTCCTGTTGTAGGATCGCGTCAACATCGGGGTTGAAGTCGAGTCCCTCATCGGTGACATGTTCCTGAGGGGCTTCGGGCTGAGCCTCCGACAGCAAGGTCTCGGCTGGGTCTCTGACGTCGTCGATCGTCGGGTTGACCGCCATCTCTTTGAGGATCGCGGCACGCAACTCCATCACCGGCATCTGGAGCATCTCCAGCGACTGGCGCAATTGCGGCGCGAGCGTCATCACCTGGCGCTGCTGCTGACTGAGACTGAGATAGGGTCCTGCCATGAAAACCGTTCAGGAGGATGCTTTCTCTCTGCAAGCAAGCATCATCCGTACCACTTTTTGAAAGTGTCGGTATCATAATGGAATGGACGTGCCGGGGCAAGCCTTCGCTCGCAATCGGCTCACCGCAGGTAGAAGAGCGAGCCGACCGGCCAAGGCAGCGTCCACGACTGCGTGTCGAGCCTGTGGAAGTCGAACTGCAGCCACCCGTTGGTGCTGTTAAACATCAGATTGATGTCATTCTCGCCGGCGCGCAGGTCGCCGGGCGCGAACGGCAAGTTGAGCAGCGTGTTGTCGGGCAGGCCCGTGGTGGATTGGTAGAGGATGCGCCCGTTCACGCCGATGCTGAAGGGGAAGGGAGGGGTCGGCTGGGTGCCGGCATTACACCCCTGCTGAACAATGCGCGTGGAGTAGGAGAAGGTGACGTTCTGAATCATCTCGGGCGACAACACAAAGTGGAGCACGGTGTTGGAGTCCGACCCTTGCACGACCGCGCGCTCCAGATGCTTCCAGTCCGGATCAGTGATGTAGAAGTGGTCGCCGGCCTGGCTTTCCACAATGAAATCCGTGGCACTGTTGTTGTCGATCCCCACTTGCCACGCGCCGCCCAGTTCCATCCAGTCGAGGGCGATCCAGGCGGCGGGGCCGCCCGCGTAGCTCAGCGTGAAGGTGTTGGTACCGCTTGCGAGTTGGCTCTTGGGAATCGGCCAGAAGAAATCCTGGTTCGCTCCGATCCGGACAGGCGGGTTGGTCGCGGCGTTGACGACGAAGCGCAACTGGACCTTCTGTCCCGCTGCGGCCGTGTCGAGCGTTCTGATGTGGAAGACCGTGTTGAGATTCGCCTGCGCGGCCGTGAGCGGGACCTTTAACGTCAAGTCGGGATGCATCACGCCGAGCGCGCGCGGCACGGTGTGCCACGGATCGCCCGGGGCGAACACGGGGTCGGCCTCGGATTCAATACGCAGATCCGTCGCCGAGCCGTTGTACAGGCCGATCTGCACCAGGGGTTGCGGATAGCAGAAGGCCTCGAGCACCTCCGTGTAGGTGAGCGCCCGGTCCTAGACCGCGAGATGGTTGACGAGGCCCTTGAAACTTTTGCCGGAATTGGAGTTGGTCGGACTGCTGTAGCCGTCCTGGAAAGACTCCGACCCGATCACCGTGCCCGAGCCGCCCACCAGATTGGTGACGACGGTGGTCGTGAATTTCTGGTACTGGAGCGTGCCGCCTTCGGGCCAGAGGAAGAGTTCAACCGTGTCCGAGCCGTTGGTGCCGTTGTCGGTGATCACGGCGGCGGCGTCGTACCACTTGCCGGTGATGATGTTCGAGGAGGAGCCCAGGTAAAATGCCGTTTGTCCCACGTACATGCCCAGACGGTTGAGGCCGCCGTCGTAACGCACACCGAACATCCAGCCGCGCCGGTTGCCCCAGTCGAGCGAATTGTTGTAGATCCAACCGGGGTAGCCGCTGCTAAACGTAATTCCGTCCCAGCGGAAACGGGTCACGATTGCGGACGAGTCGTTCAGACGGAAATTATCGATCTTGACGGCGTCGGGCCAGACCTGCCCCAGCGCGTTGGTCTCCTGCTGGAAACGCAGGCTGAGGCCGCCGTAACGTCGGCCGCCGGCGGGACAGACGACCGGGGCATTGGTCCAGAGCGGGCCGCCGAGCACGCCGCGCACGCCGGAGGCATGCCGGCCACTCGCACCCTTCACCGCCGCCGTGCCCCAGTCCCGCTGGTCGCGGATTTCATCCGCTGCAGCGACATTCACGGCCTGAGGGTCGTGGTTCGGATCGTAGTCGAAATGCCACCAGGCGGCGGCATCGTCATAGACGCCAGCCAGCGAAGCGCCCGGGGATAACACCCCGAGTAGGGCCGCGCAAAGAACAACCGTCCCGACCATACACGCCTTCATTCGCTTCATAGGTTCGCTCCTTGGTTATACGGCATACGTCAAGATTTCAATTTACGAGTATGATAACGAAGACAACGCCCTTTCCAAAAGCAAAAAATCTGGCCAGCAGATCAAAGGGCGCATGGCAGTTCCGTTGAGGCCGGTGATTCGTAATCGTAATCTTGATTCAGTCCTGCACGCGTGATGACACGGTCAGCATCGAGTGATTTGACCATGAGTGGCAGGGATGCGCGGATGACATGCGTTTCTGGTGAAAAGAGGGGGCGGCGAGTCAGGAGCGCGGGCTCATTTTGGAGCGCGGCGGCTTGCCGCCGCTTTGGAAAGCGGGAGCAAGCTCCCGCACTCCACAAACCGGCAGCAGCCCGTCGTCCGTCTCCCCGCCTCCGCTCTCGCCCGACTGTGCTTCGCAGCAAACACGCGCTCGGCTCGCGTGCCCCTGCCCCTGGCCGATTACGGGCCTCGACGTTGATTCCCTGCCGGTGAGCGAGATTGAACGTCCCGGCGAAATCGTGTACAGTCCTGTGCTATGCTTAACAGCTTGAGGCTCGTGCAAAACCCCTGTGGAGAAGGAGATTCGGTTATGGTGCGGTATGCGACGGCGGTATGCGTGATGGCGGCGATGGCGTGCAGTGGCGCGGACGGACTCCCCTCTGTCCGGTGGCGCGGCTTCAATCTGCTCGGGATGTTCCAGAACCATGGGCAGCCCGCGCACTTCGAAGAGGAGGATTTCAAGCTCATCAGCGAGCTGGGCTTCAACTTTGTGCGCATCCCGATGGATTACCGGTTCTGGATTAAGGACAAGGATTGGACCGCCATCGACGATGCCCGACTGGTGCCGGTGGATCAGGCGGTGGCGTACGGCAAAAAATACGCGCTGCACGTGCAGCTCTGTTTCCACCGCGCGCCGGGCTACACCGTGGCCAAGCCGCCGGAACCCCGCGATCTGTTCACCGATCCGGAGGCGTTGCGGGTCTGTTGCCAGCACTGGTCGCATTTTGCGCGTCGCTACAAGGGCATTCCCTCCGACGCGTTGAGCTTCAACCTGTTCAACGAGCCGGGCGAGGTCTCCGCAGAAGCGTATGAACGCGTCGCCGCCGCGCTGGTCGCCGCGATCCGCGACGTGGACCCCGCGCGGTTTATTGTGGCGGACGGCCTGCGCTGGGGCGGACGCCCGGCGCAGGGGCTCTTCAGGCTCGGCATCGGGCAGGCCATGCGCGGGTACGCGCCGATGTCGATCTCGCACTATATGGCGAGCTGGGTCGGCACGCCCTCGGACGATCCGGTCTGGCCGCCGCCGCAGGCGGTGAGCCCGCTCTACGGACCGGCCAAGGCCCCGCTGAACGTGCCGCTGGTCATCGAGCAGGTGCCGGCTGGCACGTTGGCCGTGCGGCCGGGCGTGGTGTCGGGCAAGGTGCGGCTCCGCGTCGAGGCGGACGGCACGCGCCTGCTCGACCAGGTACTGGAACCGCGGCAGGGGTCGACCGACTGGACCAACGTGGCCTACAAGAGCGAGTGGAAGATCAGTCAGGGGCGCTGCGTGCGCACCTTCGACGTGAAGCTGCCGAAAGACGTGCGCCGGCTGCGGATCAGCCTGCCGGAGGGCGACTGGGCACAACTTTCAATGCTCACGCTGACCGGCCGCGACGGCCAGATCGCCGCCATGCCCTTCGAACAGAGCTGGGGCCGCACGAACGAGCTGTTCCGGTTCGCGGGGTTCGCCCCGGGCCAAGGATTCCACGCCGAGCAGGGGGCGCCGGACGGCCGCGCTTATCTCCAGAAGACGCTGATGGATGCGTGGCAGCCCGCGTTTGACGCCGGCATTTTCACGATGGTCGGCGAGTTCGGCGCCTACAACCGCACGCCGCACGCGCTGGTGCTGGCCTGGATGGAGGACAACCTGCGCCTCTGGAAAGAGCGGAACCTAGGTTGGGCGCTCTGGAACTTCCGCGGCTCGTTTGGCGTGCTCGACAGTGGCCGCAAGGATGTGGCGTACGAATCATTCCACGGCCATCAGCTCGACCGCAAGATGCTCGACCTGCTGCTGAAGTATTGATGCCCTAAAAATAATCGCCCCGCGCCGGATGCCGGGCGGGGCGACGCATCGGATGAATCCGCTTATTTGAGGTCCTTGATCCGCATGTTGCGGTACTGGATCTTCATCGGCGGACCGGCGTGCATCTGCAGGGTGATGAAACCTCGCTTCGGCATCAGCTCGGGCCGGTGATCGGTCAGCTCGCAGGTCTTCATGCCATTGACGAAGAGCGTCATGGTCGGGCCTTTGGCGATGATGGTGTACTCGTTCCAATCATCCTTTTTGAAGACTTTGTCGCCCAATTCCTTGGCATCGGCAAAGCGGTCGACGCTCTTCTTGCCGTCGGCCGCGATCGTGACCTTAGCCCCGCGCTCGCCGACCAGATGCTGTTTGGGATGGTAGAGGAATCCGACGTAGTTGCCGCCGCCGTTCATGTCG
>MWEJ01000059.1 GCA_002071025.1 Verrucomicrobia bacterium ADurb.Bin070
GGTCACCGGACGGCGCTCTGGACATCCTGTGGGTCAGGGCGCTCATCACGGACGGGCTCCACGACGACTATTGGAAGGGGAGCCGCGACCGTGAGGCCACCGTCAGAGAGGCAGTCTTTGCGGCATGACCTCCGGAACGATGTCACTTTCCTGACACACACCCTATTGATGTGACACGCCCCGGCTGACGGCGTCAGGGCTCAACCGGCGCCAGCCATGCGCGAAGCCCCTCCAGCAAGGCATCGGCCACGCGGCGCTGTTGCTCGGGACGCTGGATCGCCTCTTCTCCCTCAGGACAGTTGATGAAATCCAGTTCAAGCAGGCAGGACGGGATCGCAGGGTTGCGGCAGACGGCGAAACTCGCGGTCATGACGCCGCGATCAGCAATCGGGGTCACTGCTGCGAGCTTGGGATGGAGCGCGCGCGCCAGCCGCAGCCTGATCGCGTTCCACGCATAGGTTGAGATGTGGCGTACGCTTCGCGGATCGGTATGAGCCGCCGTCGCGTTGTGATGCACCGAGATGAAGGCGTCTGCCTTGGCACGGTAGGCGATGCGCGCGCGCTCGTAAAGATCGACATCGACGTCGCTGTCGCGTGTCATGAGCACGCGGAAGCCGGCGTGTTCAAGCACGTCGCGCATCAGGCGGGCCTGCTGCAGGTTGACCTCTTTTTCAGTCACGCCGGTGGGGCCGAGCGCGCCGGTCGACGGGCCGCCGTGGCCGGGGTCCAGGACGATCAGAATGTCGGCGGGTGGTCGGCCGGACGGCGGGCGCGTGGCGAAGCCGGCAGCCAGGTCGGGCAGAGCGAGATCCCGCGGCGGCAGCGGGATGTCCGGTGCCGCCGCAAGATGGGCACTTTCCGTGAAGCGCCGCTCGCCTCCCAGCCAAAACCGGATGTGGGACCCGACATACCCTGCTCCCTGCACATGCAGGCCGGGCGTCAGGAAAGCGGCCGTGTCGCCGCCGCCCGGCTCGGTGCGGGCGCGCGCGGCAAAGAGCGGTCCGGTCACCGCATACGCGGGCCACGTCGCGCGCGCGGTGACCGGGGCGGCCGGGGCGTCCGCGAGGCCGTCCGCAAAGAAAACCACCGGCACGCCGTCGGCGGGCGCGGGGAAGGAGAGCGTTGCCGAATAGCGTGAGGGGGCATCGGCGGCGGCCGACAAAGGCACCGTACGCTCGCCGACGGCGGCAAAGACCTGACGGCCGGCCGGCGCGCGGCAGGCGAGGCGCACGCTCTCGCCGGTATAGACGCCGGTCGGTTGCGCCGGTTCGAGCACACGCAGGCCGGTGTCATCGCCCGGGCGAGCGGCAGACTCCGTCACGCGGAATGTGTGCCGACGTTCAGTGGCGCCGGTGCGCAGGATGACGGTATTGGTGCCGGGCACGACGTTGACCATGCAGATGAAGCCGCCGGTGCGCCACGGGGTTACCGTTTGCGCGTTGACCCTCAACGGTGTGTCGGGCGGCGTGACCGAACCGATCAGATAGGTCTGCGTGGCGGTCGATACTGTGGAGCCGGCAGCGGGAAACACCACGCGTACAGCGGGCGCGGACTCGGCCGCGAAGGCGGCACAGAGGCCTGCCGCGCCGACGATCAGGCTTCCCTCACGCAACAGATGCTGAATGATCATGTCCGACAGTATAGTGTGCGCAGTACGCAACGCCAACCGTTAATTCAGGGCACATACTTTGAGATTGAGAGCTGCGGGCTGCATCTGCTACGGTGTCGCTGAACGTTCGGGGGTGCCCGACTGTGGGCGGTGCCGGACGTGCGGGGGCGGTGTGTATGGATAGGCGTTACTGGGGGCTGGTCGCGCTGGCGGCCGCGGGGTTTGGCTGGGTGTTCGGTTGCCCGCACGGCAATTTTTGGGTCAAGATCACCGTGACGGTGTGCGTGCTGTGCACGGCTGCGGTCGCGGTGGCGGGATGGCCGTGCAGGCGGCAGGAGTGGCGGCTTCGCGAGGTGGTGATCGGCGCCGTTGCGGCGGTCGTGTTGTACGGGATCTTCTGGGCGGGCGATGCGTTGGCCGCCGCGCTCTTCGGCTTTGCGCCGCGGCAGGTCGAGGCGATCTACGCGATCCGCGAACTCGGCCATCCTTGGGCGGTGGGGGCCGTGCTGCTGCTCGTGACGAGCCCTGGTGAAGAGCTGTTCTGGCGTGGATATATTCAGCGGCAGGCGGTGCGGCGGTGGGGCGAGGTCTCTGGCTTTACGGTCGGCGCGCTGCTCTACGGGGCGGTGCATCTCGCCTCCGGCAATGTCATGCTTGTGATGGCGGCACTGGTGGCGGGACTGTTTTGGTGTGCGCTCTACCGCTGGCGCGGCACGCTGACGGCCTGCATTGTGTCACATGCGCTCTGGACAGTGGGGGTCTTCCTGCTCTTCCCGATCCGCTGACGGCAGAAGCGTCATGGCGCCGGTTGGGCAGGCTGCGGCGCAGGCCGCGAGGATTTCGGCCGGGATATCGCTCCAGACGCGCCCGAGCGGCGGCGCGATGCGCGCCGCGAAGCCGCGTCCGTGAAAGGCGGGCGCGATCGATGCGTTCAGTTGCCCTGCGGTCCGCACGCAGATGCCGCACAGCACGCAGCGCGCGGCGTCGAAGCAAAATCGGTCCGACCGCTCGCGCGCCGTACTTCCGTGCGCGCCGGCAAAGGCGGACTGCCGCGCGCCGGCCTCCGTGCACAGCTCGCGCAGCAGGCAGTCGTTTGGCTTGCGGCAGCCGCACTGCAAGCAGCGGGCCGCCTCGTATGCCGCGTGCGCGCGGGTCATGGCGGCGGGGTCGATCCCTTCGAAACGGCGCGTACCGGTCTCGGCGCAGAAGGTCAGCAGTGTCTCCTCCGACAGGCCGGTCATGCGCGCGCGGAAGCGGCGGCGCGGCGCGGGAGGGCGCGCGGCGGGCGGCTGCGGGTCGGGGACGCCCGCCAGCCAGCGGTGCAACGCGCAGATCGCCACGGGGCCGCCCAGCGCTCGGCGCCGGCAGGCTTTTTCGCACGGCGCGGCGTTGCCGCACGTCACGGGATAAATACGCGCGAGCCTCTCTGCCTCTGCCCATCGGCCTGCGGCGACAGCCTCCAGCAGCCGCGGCACGGGAAGGCCAGACGGACACGCCATTTGGCAGGGGGCCTCGCAGTCGGCAGGATGGTTGCTGAGCAAAAGCTCAAGCGCGTCGCGCCGCGCCTGCAGCGCGTCAGGCGATGCGGTGAGGATCGCCATCGACTCGCAGGCGGGGGTCGCGCATGCTGGCAGCAGACGCCCCGTGGCCGCGTCTTCGACGGTGCAGACTCCGCAACCACCCGTGGGATGGAGACCGGCACGATGACAAAGAACCGGAATCTGTATCGCCACGCGTCGGGCCGCTTCATACACGGTTACCGCGCCGTCGATCGCCACGGCTATGCCGTCAATCGTCATTTACAGGTGATAGTCCCCTGAAGCCTCAGGCTGGTACAAGATTTTCTCGATCAGCAGGCGACGCGTGCCGGCGGGGACGGTCCATTCGATGGTGTCGCCCTCGGCATACCCCAGTACGGCCGTGCCGACCGGCGAGATCACCGAGACTTTGCCAGAGTCGACGTGGGCGTCCTGCGGAAAGACCACGGTCATTTCAAACGGCTTTTGGGTGTCGAGGTCCAAAAGGCGCAGACGCGTGTTCATGGTGACGACCTTGGCTGGGATTTGATCCGCGGCGACAATCGTTGCGCGCTTCAGCTCCTCGGTCAGCGCGGTGAGATCCTTCCGGTCGCGGTCATGCACCGCGCCGCCGCCTTCCAGCAGTTCCTGGAGCCGTTTGAAATCGTGTTGTGTGATGTAAAGATTCCGCTGATTCATACACTCTCCTTAAAAGCCAATCGGTGCGAGATGGTGCAAGTATAACACGTGCGGGTTGTCCTTTCAAGCCACGCAAAACGGGTGCGATTCTACTTTGTTGAATCCGCACCCGAAGGAGGAGAGCGGCTTCCACGTCAGAAAAGGTTGAAGCGGCGGCGCAAAAACCACTCGGTGAGCAACAGCGCGACCAGCGCCAGGAAAAAAAGCGAGGTTTCGTAGATGAGGAAGCGTTCGCGCTGGATCACATTCTTGCGGACGGCATCGACCAGCCGTTCTTCCAACGCGGCGGCATCCGTCGGTGAGAACACGTGGCGCTCGCTGCTGAAACCGAGAAACCGCTCGCGCTCGGAACGCAGAACAGTATGTTCAGACTGAACGTCCTCCACGCGCAATAAGACGTACCGGGTACGCAAGACCGTCTCACCGTCTTGTGATGTCACGCGCAGGACGTACTGTCCCGGCTTCTGGCCGGGCAGGTCGGTCGAGAAGTGCCCGGTGCGGCGGTCGAGCGTGCGGCTCAGTTCCGGCACATCGCGCCCGGCTGCAAAGAGGTCGGCCTTGACGCTGAGCGCGGCGTCATGGCCGTCAGGATGTCGCGCCCGGGCACTGACGGTGACGCCTTCGCCAGCGGCGAGCTCGCGTTTGTCCACGGTCACGGTCAAGAGATCGGCCTCGTCGGCGGCGCGGCTTGCGAAGGCTGAGAGCTGCCGCCAGAATCGGCCGTAGTTCTCTTCGCGTCGGGCAGGGAGGCCCCACAGGTGGAAGGCGTTGCTGAGGAGGGCGATCACTTTGCCGCGGCCATATGGCTGCCACACGAGCAGCGGCTGACGCGACGGACCGTCCGCCCACAGTTCAACCCGCGCGCCGGCCTTCACATCTTTCACGAGATTGATGCCGCTCAGCGTGAACGCTGCCGTATCCCCGTTGTCTGCGATGATGGCGCGCACCTGATCGGCCAGGGCACCGCGAGCATCCGGGTCGGGGACGACCCGAAACGCGCCCTCGGTCAACGAGTTCTCAAGCGTCACGACCGGCAGCAGACGCAGCAATGGTGAACCGGGCGGCAAGCGTCCGAAGGAATCACTGCCCGCGAGGCAGATGAGCGAGCCGCCCTGGTTGACATACTGTTCAAGCACCAGCGCTTCGGCCGGCGAGAGCAGGTCGCCGTTATGGGCGCCGAGGATCAGGCCGGTCACGTTTTTGAGCGCCTCGGCGCGGGTTGGCAGCCCGTTCTGGAAAACCGGTGCCGGCTTGCGGCCTTGAAGACGGTAGGTGTCTTCGGAGACACGGTAGACGGCGGTGAAAGTGCTAGACTCATCCTTGGTGAACTCGCGCAGCAACGGACGGAAGCTGGTGTTGAGCAACGGGAAATACGCGGCGAGTTCATGCCGGGCGGTCACAACCTCGAGGGCGAGTTCACGCCGGTTGTTCAGGAGCGTGACTTCGCCCGGCACCGCGTCGCATTCGATTCGCAGGGTGTGGATGCCGGTGGCCGTGAATGTCACCGGCACCGTTTCGGTGTGCAGGCGTCCGCTGGCCAGCGTGAGCGTGGCGGTGTGAATCGGCACGTCGTCGGCAAGGACACGGAATGCCACGCGCTGCTCGGTCGGGTAGCCGTTCAGCAGCAGCGGCACCGCCAGGGTGAGGGTTTCACCCTCGCTGAGGGTGTCGGGGCAGGCGAAAGATTCGATGCCGAGATCCTGCACCTCGGCCAGGTCGGTGCCGACCTGCACGCTCAGAATGGGGAGTGTCAAGTCGCTGCCCTTGAAGGCGGAATGGTCAATGCCGTCGCTGACCAGCACCAGGGCCGATACGCGGGCGAGGCCGATGTCTTTGTCAACGCGGTCTACCGCCTGACGCAGGTCTGTGCCGCCTTCAGGAGGCAGATGCGTCAGGGCGTCCGGCTTTTCGAAACGCTCGGTCCGATGGTTGAAGGCGTACAGAGCTCGCGGATAGTCCGCGAGCCGGCGAAGCGGTGTGTCGCGCAAGAAGGCGGCTGCGCGCGCCAGACGCTGCTCGCCGTGTGGCAGGTCGCGGGTGCCCATCGAGGCGGACCGGTCGAGCAGGAAAACAAGGTGCGATTTTTCCAGATTGCGTTCTTCCGTCGTCTGTCCTGGACAGAGCAGCATCAAGAACGCCAGCGTGAGGCTCGCCACGCGCAGCGCGACGAGCAGCCGATGCTGCCACGCCGCCACGGCGGGATTGCGGTGCCGGAACGCAGTGACGGTCGCGACGGCGGCCAGCGTCAGCAGCAGCAAGAGCATCCAGAGCGGTATGAGCGGATAAAAAGTCATGGGCGTCGCTGTGACAGGTAGGTGTTGCCGAGTAGGGCTTCGGCCGCAAGCAACAGTATCAGTGCGGCCAAGAGAAGGCCTGAGAGATCGCTGCCGCGGCGGGCGGCCCGGATTTGTGTGTCGAGGGCGGCGTCTGTTTTCAGCACGTGCGCGCGGACGGAGGCCAACGCGCCGAGCCGGCTCGCCGACCAACAGGACAGGTCACTTTCTGCCGGGACCGGATTCACTGCCGTGGAACGGGGCATCGCCCGTTCGGCGGTCATGATGCCGGGTTGCCAGGTGTCGGTGACACTGGCCGCGCCGTCGCGTACAGGCTGTGCGAGGCGCGTCCCGTCGCTGTGAAGGCAGGCGAGCGAGCTGTCCTCAGGCGTCAGCGCGGTCAGGCGTAGAGTCTGGCCGCAAAGAATGCCGGCATTGTGTTGCGGTTCATGCGCCGCGTAGGCCGTTAGATGGATCATGGCGATCGGGAAGGATTTAAGTTCAGGCCAGTTGCCGGTGTCGCGCCGCACGGAGAAGGCGCAGGCGATGAGCCTGCCGGCACCGACCTTCTGTTCAACGATCATCGGTATGCCTTGGCAGTCGGCGAGCACGGTGGCGGTTGGCGCGGGCTTCAAGGTGCTGAGGCGTTGCCAGGTGACCAGATCCATCTGGAGCAGCGCGTTAAGGCCGGAGAGCGCCGCCTTGAAACGCATGCCGGTGCGCGCCGCCGACTCGCGCTCGCCGTAGAGGTTGCGTAGCGTGTCGTGCGAAAACGCGGCGAATGTTTCGGGGCCCGTCGCTCCTCCCCCGAAGATGAGCACGCTGCCGCCCCCCTCCAGATAGCGCGTCAACAGCGCGGCGGACTGCGCGGAAAAGGGCGGCGGGTTGGCGAACAGCACGACGTGGTGCCGGTCGAGATCGCGCGGCTGCATCTCGCTGAGGAACCCCGTTTCTGTGTGAATGCCGTTCACGGAGTCTCCGTCCGACGGATCCAGCGCGAGCATGAGAAAATGAAAAGGCCGCACGCGGCTCAGGAGGTCCGCCTCGACCAGCAGGGCCCGGATATGTTCGCTGACGGCAAGCGTGAACCAGCGCGTGTTGTCGAGCGCGAGCGAGGGGTCGGTGATACGTACGGCACCGTTCAAAACACCGGCTTGCAGCGGGACATAATCGAAGCGTCCCGTGACGCGTTCACCGGCCGGCACGCGCAGCGATTCGCTGCGGAGCGTGTCCTTGCCGACCTCCAGGCTGGCCACGGTCTCGCGGCTGCGGTCACTGTGATTCACAATGTCGTACGGGATGGTGATCGGCTTGTTGACCATCTGCGGGCGCGTGGAAAGGGCGAGGCGCGCGACCGACAGGTTGTCGGGGGGGCCGCTGAGCGGCAGCAGGTAGAGGCGCACGCCGCCGTCAGCGGCGACGGGAATCGGCGCGTCGGGCGTTTGGTTGCTTTGAAAGTCGGAAAGGAGGTAAATTTCCCGGTTAGGTGCGGCGCCGGCGGTGAGATCGATCTGAGCGTGTTGCAGCGCGGCGGCGAAAGAGCCGGACGCGCCGGTCACGCGCGCTTCCTCCAGCGCGCGTCGCACGGCCTGCCGCTGGCGGGTCAGCGCGAGGCCGGGGCGTCCGGAAAGGAAAATCAGAGAGGCTGCGTCGCCCTCAGACAGCGTGTTCAGGATCTCGTCGGCTTTCTGCGTGGCCAGCGCGAAGGCGGTCATGCCCGACCCTAGTTTGCGGTCCATGGAGAGCGTATCGTCCACGATAAGGGCAACCGTTGTGCGCGCGGCGAACGCGGCGGTGAATCCTTGCAGCGTCGGACGGGCCAGGGCGAGGACCAGCATGAGCAGGGCCAGGGTTCGCACCAGCAGGAGCAACCACTCGCGCAACCGCCGGCGATGCGCCAGGTAGCGTTTCTGCTGCAGAAAGAACTGCAGCGTTGAAAAGGCGATGGAGGCCTTGCGCCGCCTGAAAAAGAGGTGGAGCAGGAGCGGGAGCGGGACGGCCAGCAGCCCCCACAAGAAAAGCGGATGGCCGAGGTTCATCAGAAGAGCCGTTCTCGTTTGTGGAAGTAGGCCAGCAGGGCGCGGTCAAAGGGGGTGCCGGTACTCAGCGTTTCGAAGGTCATGTTCATGCGGGCGCTGCCGCGACGCAGGCGCTGCTGCGCCGTGCCGAGCGCGTCCAGATAGAGCGAACGGCAATCTTCGCTCTCGATTTCCATCGATTCACCGGTCTCCAAATCGCGAAACTCAATCAGGCCGCGGAAGGGGAATCCAGTCTCCAGCGGGTCCAGCACTTGGAACAGCAGCACCTCGCACCCCTTGTGCTGGAAATGGCGAAGGCTGGAAATGAAGTCAGGGTCAGGATCGAGAAAATCGGAGAAGATCAGGACCAACGATCGCCGGTGGACCTCCTCCGCGATCCGGTGGAAACAGGGGGCAGCGTGCGAACGGCCCGCAGGGGCCAGGCTCTCGAGATGCGACAGCAGGCTCAGCATGTGGAGGCGCGAGGTTTTTGCCGGGTAATACGATTCAATGCGGTCGGTGTAAGTGAAGAGCCCAACCGCGTCCTTCTGGCGCTGCATCAGGTAGATAAAGGCGGCCGCAAGGTAACAGGCATAATTGAACTTGTGGTTCTGGGCTTGTCCGAGTGACATGGAGCCCGACCGGTCGAGCACGATGTAGGCGCGTGTGTTGGTTTCGTCCTCGTACTGCTTGACGTAGTACCGGTCAGTCTTGGCGTAAGCCACCCAGTCCACATGCTTGACGGCATCTCCGGGACAATATTTGCGGTATTCGGAAAACTCGGATGAGAAGCCGTGGTAGGGGGAACGGTGCAGGCCGGTGAGTGAACCTTCGACCATGTCGCGTGCGATCAGTTCCAGATTTCTGAGGCTGTCCAACGTCCGGGGCGAAAGCAAGCGTGAGGCGTGCGGCGGGGGCGTGCGCGACCGGTCCGCGGAAGACATGTCTGACGGGGGTGTGTTCATCCGCACCTTTCAGAAGGTTTACGCGCCGGCACTGTCGGGTTCGGGCACATGGTGCAGCAGGCGGTCGATGATCTGCGTGGCATCGATGCCTTCGCCGGTGGCGTGGAAATTGCAGGCAATGCGGTGGCCGAGTACGGCATGGGCATTGCGGCGCACATCGGCGCAGCAGACATTGAGGCGGCCGTCGAGCGCGGCGGTCGCTTTAGCCGCGAGCACGAGATACTGACCCGCGCGCGGTCCGGCGCCGTACGCCAGATTGGCGCGCACGAACTCCGGAGCTGAGGTCTCGGCAGGCCGCGTGTTGCGCACCAGGTCGATGCAGTAGCCAAGCACATGTTCGCTGACCGGGATGTCCCGCACGCAGCGCTGCACGTCGAGCAGCGTGGCGCCGTCAACCTGACGTGTCAAGGTCACCTCCCGATTGGTCGTGGTCTGGCGCAGGATCTGCATCTCTTCGGCACGCTGCGGATACGCCATGCGGATCAAGAACATGAAACGGTCGAGCTGGGCCTCGGGCAGCGGATAGGTGCCTTCCTGCTCGATCGGATTCTGCGTGGCCAGCACAAAGAACGGCTGCGGGATCGGGATGCTGCGGCCGCCGGTCGTGACGACGTACTCCTGCATGGCTTCCAGCAAGGCGGCTTGCGTCTTGGGCGGCGTGCGGTTGATCTCGTCGGCCAACAACAGATTGGTGAAGACCGGGCCCGGAACAAACCTCAGTGACCGGCGCGTGCTGCCGGATTCCTCATCAAGGATCTCGGTGCCGGTGATGTCGGACGGCATGAGGTCCGGGGTGAACTGCACCCGGTTGAAGTCGAGGTCCAACACCTCCCCCAGACTGCGGACTAGCAACGTTTTAGCGAGTCCGGGCACCCCCAGCAACAGGCAGTGGCCGCGCGAGAGAAGGGCCGTCAGCACTTGGTGGATGACATCGTCCTGCCCGACGATCACCTTGCCGAGTTCCATTTTGATGGCGGTGTGGACGGCAGCGATCTGTGCCAGCTTTTCGGATGTGGGTACACTCATCGTCGCGGCTCTCCTTGGGCTGGGGGAAAACGGCAGGCACGCATTTGCCTGACTGTCAACGCAGACGTCCTCGCGCTCCCCCCTGATATGGCGTAACTATAGTTAAAAAGAGAGATGGCCGCAAGGCGGAGTTCGCCCGCTTGCCTTCTGCATTGCCGATGGGAGGTGGCGTCCGGTATACTGACGCCGTCTTGATGAACGAGTGTTATGGAGGATGAAAGAACATGAGTGTCACACGCAGGGAGATGGTGAAGCGTTTGGGCTTTGGCGGCACGGCGGCCGGACTGAGTCTGCTGGCCGGTCGCGGTTTTGCGGATGAGACGGATGGCGATCCGGCCTATGCGGGTTTTGCGCGCAATATCCGCGTGATCGACCCGTCGCTGCAGGATGTGCCCTCGGCCCGTCTCGAGGGCGGCAAGGTTATCCAGCCTGCGCGCGAACTGCCGGTGTTCCATGAGGCCGACGTCGCGGTGGTCGGCGGCGGCGCAGCGGGATTCGGCGCTGCCGTGGCGGCTGCGCGGGCCGGAGCGAAAGTCGCGTTGATTGAGCGCTACGGCAGTTTGGGCGGCCTTTTCACCAACGGCATGGTTTTGATCATCATCGGCACAGGCGTGCGCGAAAACGGTCAGTTCAAACTGGTGACCCGGGGAATCTGCGAAGAGTTCATGCGGCGGCTGGAGGCCATGGGCGACGGCGCGATCACCAAGCTGGAGCCGAACATCGGACAGCCGACGGCCGATCCTGAGGCCGCGAAGGTGTTGATGGACGACATGGTGCAGGAAGCCAAGGTCGATGTTTTTTTCCACGCGTGGGGCGTCGATGTGATCCAGAGCGGCCATGCCGTGCAGGGCGTCGTCTTCGAGAGCAAGCAGGGCCGCCAGGCGGTGCTGGCCAAGGTGGTGGTGGACGCCTCCGGCGATGGCGATGTCTTCTTCCAGGCGGGCGAAAGCTACACCCAGATCTCTCATGCGCTGGGCTTTGTTCACAGGCTCGGCAACGCGGACCGTATCGACTCGTCCAAAGCGCCGAAAGATACGAAGCTCAATATCGGTGCGCGTGAGCCGCTGAAATCGGTGCGCTGGGTGAACAGCCTGGGCAGTAAAGGCAATGGTTTGGACATTCGCGATATGACCAAGGCCGAGATGACACATCGCAAATCGGCTTGGAATTACACGCAGCGGATTCGCAAGACGCCTGGATATGAAGATGTCTTTCTGGCCCAGACCACGTCGCAACTCGGTGTCCGTGCCACGCGACTGATGAACGGTGTGGCGCGCGTCGACAAGAAGAGCGCGTCCGGGCGTGCCGTCTTTGCGGACACGGTGGCGGTGTCCGGGCATGACGGATTGCGTCTGCCGGAATTTCAGATCCCTTACGGCGCCTTGCTGCCGAAGACGGTCGACAACGTGGTTGCGGCCGGCCGCTGCATCTCGTGCGCGCCGGACCTGATCGATCGCGTCCGTCTGATTCCCGTGTGCGTGGTGACCGGCCAGGCGGCCGGCGTTGCGGCGGCGCTCGCGGCCAAGGCCGGCGTGCGACCGCGCGACCTGCCGGCGGCGGAGATCCAAAAGGTGCTGCGCGATCAGGGCGCCTATCTCGGCTAGCAGCCGGTGCGGGTCAATACGACGAAGAAAGGAGCGCCAGCATGCGTGTGACGCGTGCTGGCGTTTCAGGGTTGCCCGATGCATAGAAGGTCACCCGGGGCGATTTGGGCGAGGCGGCTGCACGCTGCCGCAGCGGGCGCAGGATGCGCACCAACTGGTTGACGGTGCCTTGATTGCCGTCGAGCACGCGAAGGTCCGGACCGATTTGGGCTTGGATCAGGCGCCGGTAAAAAAGAAAGTGGGTGCAGCCGAGCACCACCGATTCGTAGTCCTGCCATGGCACGTCGGCCAGAACCTGGTCGAGGTAGGCGCGGAGGCCCGGCGTGTCGAATTCATAAGCCTCGGCGAAGGTGACCAGGCGGTCCAGCGCGCGGCGCGAGACATTGTGCCCCTGCCCCAGGTTGCTGATCAGCGTGTCAAGCTTGCTGGCGCGTAGCGTTAACGACGTGGCGAAAACCATGACCTTTTTCCCGGTGTTTTGCTCCAGAGCGGGCTTGACGGCCGGCTCCATGCCGATTACCGGGAACGGAAAACGCGCGCGCAACGCCTGTATCGCAACGGCGGTCGCCGTGTTGCACGCCACGACCAACGCATCGATCTGGCGATCTGCCAGAAAATCGGCTGCGGCCAAAACGTGCGCCGCGACCTCGGCCTTGGGTTTGACTCCGTACGGCGCGTTGCGCGTGTCGGCATAGTAAATGAAAACGTCGTCAGGCAGGGCCGTTAGCGCCTGCCGGAGCACTGTGAGCCCGCCGATCCCTGAATCAAAAACTGCAATGCGCAAGAGGGCATTCCTTTGGGTTCGTTGACGGTCTGCATCGTAGCAAATCGCCGTCTGAAAGCAAGGGGGCAGGCCGTCCGCGCCCCGTTGTCGCCGCCGTCTTTCAGGATGCGCCGGACGGTGACTCATGATACACTCATGCCCACTACAGAAAGAAAGGGCGGAGAAAGCATGTCGCGAACGGAATGGCCGGAGGATGTCGCTGGAGAGATTCGCAGGCGGGTGTTGGCGGAGCCCGGTTTTATGAAGGTGACTCAGGTGGTGCGCCGCGGCGGCGGAACGTTCCGCGTCAGCCTGCGGCCGGTCGTCATCAAGGGTGAAAAGGGATATCAGGGCGAGATGACCGAAGAGGGGCGCACGCAGGTCAAAAACTTTGATCTGGAGGGCGCGCGCAGCGGTCTGGAAGAGATGCTGGGGCAAACCGGACCGCGCGAGCTGCATCTGGTTACGGCATCGGGGGATCTGCATGTGCGCGTGACCAAGAAAGGCAAGTTTCTCGAATCGCGCAGTAGCCCAATGGCTCGGGACGTTGATGAGCAGCAGGGCCATGACCGCGTCAAGCGGCAACCGTTGACGGACTTCGATTCGGCCGCGCTGCTGAAGGCGCTGGGGATTGCCGACGCGGACGGCCGTATCCGAGCCTCGATGCGCGGCAAATACGATCAGGTGAATGAATTTTTAAAGGTCATCGACGCGGCGATTGCGGACAAGCCTGAAAAAACCCTTAACATCGTGGATTGCGGGTGCGGGCGCGCCTATCTGACGCTGGCGGTCTATTTTTATCTGACGGCGGTCCGTGGGTTCGAGGTGCGCGTGTGCGGCATCGACCGCAAGACTGACGTGATCGCTACCGCCCGCCGCCTCGCCGCCGATCTGGATGTGGCCGAACATGTCGTCTTCGTTGAGGGAGAACTGGCCGAGAGCGAGCCGCCGTTCGAGGCGGACATGGTGTTGAGTCTGCAGGGTGTGTGTCAGGAAAGTGACAGGATTTTCTGAAAGACCTTGCCGCAGTGCTGCCGTCTTGCTAACGTTATATATATTTCATCTATAACAAGGAGGCCGGTATGACGCTCGCAGAGCTGACTGTGAAGATCATGGAGACTGTTCCCGCGAGACGAGGCAATGTTTACGAGACGACGATCAGGAAGATGCGCGCGGACGGGAGTGTCCGGGAGAACGGGCCCTACTTCATCTGGACACGCAGCGAGGGAGGGAAGATGCGGTCGTCCTACGTGCCG
>MWEJ01000060.1 GCA_002071025.1 Verrucomicrobia bacterium ADurb.Bin070
GCCCGGCGGCGAGCACATCGTTGCCGATTAAGGAACCTGCCTGCAGCGCGCCTGCGGCGTCGAAGAACATCGGCGTGCCGAAATCGCCGTAGTCGTAGCGCTCGACCACACGGCCCTCAGCATCCGTCAGCGCCAGCATGTGGCCGCGCTCGTCGACATGCGTGAAGAGCAGCTCGCCGGCGGCATCCACGAAGCCGACCGGCGGCGAGAGCATGCGGCCCGTGGCGGCGTAGCTCGTTGCCGCCGCGCCGCCGCCGCTGGCGCCGGTCAGCACGCTGACGCTGGACACGGCTGCGCCTGTGGACACTTCAAGGACGCGGTCGTCCGCCGCGCCGTCGCAGTCGTCATCGCGGGTGTCGTCGTACACGTAGGTCGTCACGGTCGGCGGCAGCCCGCCCGCGCCGAACACCGTCTTGCCGATGCGGCGGCCCAGCGCGTCATAACGGTACGTCGCGACGGTCACGGGCGTCCCGATGGGGTCGATCGCGTCCACCTGGACGAGGCGGTCGGCATAGTCATAGCGGTAGAAACTCGGCTCGTCCGCGCCGGTGAGCCCGATACGGTTGCCCTGCGCGTCGTGCTGTTCGACGCCGAACGGGGTGGTCGAGTACTGGTTCATCTGGAAGTCCGCCGGCTCGGGTGTGGTCGCGTCCATCGTATAGACTTCAACAGCGCCGTTGTTGGTGACCTGCTGGCGATTGCCATTGGCGTCGTAGACGTAGTCGAAATCGCCCGCGACGACGAGGCCGCTTCTGCGAGAGTGGCGCAACCGGTGCATCGCGTCGTAACCGTACTGGTTGGTCACAAGATTGGCGGTGCCGCTCCAAGGCGCGGTCATCGCGCGCAGGACCTTGTTCTGATTCCGGTCATACAGGCTGGCACGCTGATCGACGATCCCGCCGCCGCCTGCCTGCGCGTGGTTGATCTTCGACACCTGATGCCAGCCGTGGTCACTGTCCGCGTTCGGCACGCCTTGCGCGCCATTCCAGAAGATCCGCGTGTTGATGCCGTTGGCGCGCGTGATCTTCGCGAGGCGCACCGCGCCGTCGTATGCGAACATCGCTACAGGGTCGGGGTCGCCTTGGCCGGGGGCCTGCAGGCTCACGGCGAGGGGCCGGTTCAGCGCGTCGTAGGAGGTGTGTACCCCATGACCGCTCGGACACGTGCAGGTCCGGCGGTTGCCCACGCCGTCGAAGGTCGCAGTGGACACGGCCCCGTTCTGCGAACTGCTCACGCGGTTGCCGAGCGAATCGTAGCCGTAGAGCAGCGTCGCTATGTCGTTTTCGGCGGAGGTCAGTCGGCCGAGACCGTCGTACGCGAAGGACTCGAACGTCGTCGTGGCCATCACGCCGGGACCGACGGCGATGTCGCGCCGGACAAGGCGGTCACACAGGTCGTACTGGTTGGTGATCGCGGTGCCGTTGGCGTCGACGCAGCGCTCCACATTGCTCCGCGGGCTCCAGACCAGCGACTCCGCCGTGTTGTCCGCATGGGTCGTCTGCGTCAGCCGGTCGCAGGCGTCGTAGGCGTAGGCGGTTGTGTTGCCGTTGGCGTCGACGCTGGCGACGAGGCGGTTGTTGCGGTACTCGATATACGTGGTGTTGATCGTGACGCCGCGCGACCGGGCACCTTCGTAGTGTAGCGTGGCGGTGACACGACCGAGGCCGTCGTAAACGTAGGCCGTCTCGTTACCGAGGGGGTCCGTGATCGAAACCAGGTTGTCACAGGCGTCGTAAGCGTTCGAAACGCTGTTGCCAGCCCCGTCGGCGGCGGTGATGCAGCGCCCGAGCGCGTCGTAGGTGAAGGTTTGCGCGAAGACCTGCCGGCCGGCAGTGACGTCAGAGAGGTCGGACTGCGTCGTGGCCAACACGTTGCCGCAGGCGTCGCGGGCGTACGCCGTGGTGTTGCCCTTCGCATCGACGACGGAGGCCAGCCGGCCGGCTCGATCATAGGTGTAAGCCGTGGTGGCGCCGTTGTCGTCCATGACGGACGTCAGCAGCCCGTTGGGCGCGTAGGTCCACGTCGTGACGGCCTCCCCGTCACCGACGGCGAGTTCGGTGAAGACATCGAAGAAGGCGCTGATGCTGGATACGCGGCGGTCGAGATCGTCGTAGACGTGACGCGTCTCGGCGAGCGTGCGGTTGCCCTTGTCGCCGGGCGCATCGCCGATTTCGCCGGCGGTACGTTCATAGACAAGGTTATCGGCGAGATCGAAGCTCCGCGTGACGACGTTGCCCATGGCGTCGACGACCCGGACGCAACGGTCGAACCCATCGTACGTAAAGGTGGTCTGCGAGGCGGTCGCGGCGTCGATCCTGTGGCTGCGCGCGAGGTTGCCATTGGCGTCATAATCGAAAACGTCCATGGCGCTCAAGCCGGTGCCCGGGGCGCGGACAGAGCTGAAGGGCAAGCCGCGTTCGTCGTAGGCGTAGGCGACGACATTGTCGGGTTCCGCGCCGCCGACGGCCTCAGGCAGGCGATGCAACGCGAGGCGGCCGTTGGCGTCATAGACGAACTGGTTGGTGACGATGCTTTGCTGGAGCGTGTGCGCCGCTTCATGCGCGATCTGGGTCGGGCGGTTGAGGCTGTCGTACTCGTAGGTCGAGGACCAGTACGGCTGGGTCTCGTCGAAGGCGCCGTCCGGTCCGCGGTTCTCGCGGTCGATGCGGACCAGATTGTTGTTCGCATCGTAGAAAAAGGTCGTGCGAACGCGCTCGCCGAAGGTCGCGCCTTGAGTCTGCTTGGGAACGGTGACGGGCTGGTTGAGTGCGTTGTAGACGGTTAGGACATCGTTGCCGCGGGGGTCGATGACGCGCGTCGTGTTGCCGCGCGCGTCGTGCTCGAAGACGGTGGTCAGTGCGAGTCCGCCCGGGCCGGCGTCGACCACGCACTGCGCGAGCTGACCCTGAGACCAGGCATACGTGTCGACGCGACGGTGGCCGTTCGCATCGGGCGCGTGGGTGACGGCCGTCAACTGGCCGAATGCGTCGTGGTCATATTCATAGGTCCTCGCCAGCGTGGCGCCTTCCTTGGCCTTGAAGGTGATGCGGCCCATTCTGCCGTGCGCATCGTATTCGGCGGTCGTCACATTACCGCGCGGGTCGGTTTCGGAGGTGACGAACCCCGCCATCTCGACCTTGAAGCCGTTGTTCCTCATCGGCCCGTCATCAGGCGAAGTCAAATCGCTGAATCCCGGGTGCGGGCATTGCGGACAGAAGTGCGCGGCAACCTGGCGGACGACGGTTTCCGAGCCGAAACGAGGATCGTACTCGTAGGCACTGATGCGTTCGGCCGTATCAGGGAGCCCGTCGCCATCCACATCAACAGGTGTGTGGGCGCGCGCGCGCACGCTGCGGCAGTCGCCGCGCTTGCGCGCCGGCGTGTTCGGTTCCAGATCCGCCTGATAAACGAAGGCGAGCACGTTTCCGCCCGGCAGGCATGCTTCCGACAGCCGGTTGTCGCGGTTCCAGGCGTAGGTCGTCTCGAAAGAGTCGGGATCGGCTTCGCGGAGCTTGCCGACGGGGCGGTTGGCCGTGTCCGTCACCGGCAGGCCGGGGACCGCGCGGCCCGTGTAGGCGCGTTCGGCGACGCAACGGTTGCGGATGTCGAAGGAGACTTCCGACACGTTCCCGATGGCGTCGTTGAGGATGCAACGCATCGTGGCGTAACGGTTGTCGGGTGACGCGGCCTGCGGCATGTAGGTCAAGCAGGCCGGCGGATGCGCGCCGCGCTGGAAGGCAATGCAGCGCTGGAATGCCGGCGAGAGCGGATCGAGATCGTACTCGCAGTGCAAGGGCGTCTGCCCGAGCGCATCGACGACGGTCAGCAGCAGGTGGTTGGCTCGGTCATCCGCATGGCCGGAGGTGTAGGTGTAGGAGACCGTCTTGCCTTCCGGGAAATCGTTGCCGTTGGGCGTTCCGACGACGGGCGGCGAGGTCACGGACATGAGGTCGCCGGGGCTTCCGCCGCTGGAGCCGCCTCCGTAGTAGGCGTAGGAGACCGTGCGGCCGGTGGAGTCGGTGACGCCGGCGATGCGTCCTTCCGGCGTGTAGTCGACGGTATGAACGCGGCCGAGCGTGTCGGTGATGGCGGCGAGGCGGCCGGCGCTGTCGTAGCCCAGGGTGAGCGCGTTGCCGTTGCGGTCCTGGATGCGCGCGAGTTTACCGGCGGAGGGGAGGGTGCCCTGCGGGTTGAATTCCCAGAAGCCGGTGTCGGCGAAGGTGAGGCGGAAGACGCCGTCAACGAGGATCCCTTCGCGGAAGATTCCGGGACAGACGAAGGTGCCGTCGGCCTGACGCAGGAAAAGGTCTTTGCGGCCCGTGCCGTCATAGATCCAGGCGGCGGTCTCGCCGGGTTTCACGACGCAGCGCACGTCGTAGCCGTGCGCCCAGCGATTGCCCTGCGGCGTCGGCTCGCCGGTGCGCGAGCGGTAGGTGCGGGTCCAGACGAAGTCGAGGCCGCGCCCCGGAAGATACAGGTCGACGGCCTGCTGCTGAAGTTCGCCCGAGTGAAGAAGGAGGTCGATCACGTCATCGCAGTCTTCGTCGATGCCCTTTTTTTTCAAAACGGTGACATGGCCGCGCGCGACACCATCACAGTCATCGTCCACGCCATGATTCTTGAGGACGGTGACATGGCCTCTGCGCGTACCCTCATTCCACTCCATCGTCTCGATCTCCCTCTTGATCTCGGCGACACGGCCCTCGCGGAAGGCCGCCGCGCTGTAACCTGCTGCCCGTTTGACGTTGACGGCGTTGACCCCCTTTTTGCCGCTTGCACCGGGGCCTGCCGGCGGCCAGCCGGGAGGCTCCAGGAGCATCCGGTACGGGTCTTCCGCCGGATCGACGGACTCCAGCGCTGCGGGCAGCACCGCCAAAACCTGCCCGCTGCCCCCGCTGACAATCTCGATGTCGTAGCGTCCGGCAGGAAGTCCCGTCGGCAGGGTTGCACGCAGGAGGGACGAGTTGACGAATACCGTGTTGCTCAGCAGAACGCCGCCGACCCGTATCTGGTCGCCTGCGTAGTAATACAGGCCGGTGACATCGATCGTCGATCCTTGCGTTTGAGCCAATAAGGCGGGCTCGCCGGCCGCAACGGTGGGCTGCGGGAACAGAACGCGGAAGAACCGTGCCGACGAATCGCCGGTCGGAACCGTGTATGCGGTGGGGCCGTCTGCGCCGATGACCGTATCCAGAAGACTCCAGTCATCCCGGGCAAGATGGTCGCGGGCCTGCGCCTCGTATGGCGCATTCAGGATGCCAAGCCAATGAAGCGTGATGGCCGTGCCCTGGCGCCCGATGTCAAGGCTACGTCCTTCAGGCACAGCGGCGCGAGCGGCGGCGGCAGTCAGGATCAGGGCGGCAAGCCCCGCCCGTGGGCCGAAACGTGTATGCCGTTGGAAGTGTTGTGTGTTCATGGCAACCTCCTGTTTTCTGATTGTTCTTCACCTCGAAATTCTTGTGTCTCTCGTTTGCTCAGCAAAAAGTCTTCGGATCACCGGGCAGTCTAAACACATTCGCTGCCCCTCATTTCGGCCGCCGCGCCTTCCGCACGCACGGCCCGCGATCAGCCAGCAGAAAAGTCCGCCGTTCAGGCGGTGTGACCGGCATGTTCGCCGTTTCGATTCGGGGCATCCCGCCACCTCCCAGCACGGCACGTCCCCCAGCGCCGAACGGCGTGCTGCCGCAAGGACGGCAAACATGTGAAGGCGCGCCGAGGAGGGTATCTCCCGCCACCCCTGCTCATAACTCTGAACGGCCCTGGCCGATACGCCGAGCACATCGGCAAACTCGTTCTGCGTCATGCCCAGTGCCCTGCGTACCGCCGTGGCCAGACACTCATACTGTCCCGTGGTGTCCTCTTCTGCTGGATCGTGTCTTTTCATGTCAAACGACCTCCCGTGGCCCAAGCACCCGCGTGCGGCTCAGGTATCACAATGTGACAGTAGCGCAGGCCGACATCCCTGTCAACAGCTAAATTTAAAAAACAGCGGGGAAAACGGCACCCGGCTGGGGCAGGGGCAGGTTGAAGACGGCTCCCCGTCAGGGCAACGTCCTGAGGCGCTCCAGCATGCCGAGCAGGCGGTCAACCATTTTGACCGAAGCCTCGACTTCCAGCCGGCTGGTACCCAACCAGGTTTCATATCCGCCGAGCGCGTGTTGCTCCGGCGTCGGCAGATAGCCGAAGTAGCCGTGGGCCAGAGAGACCGTAAAAGCAGGCTTGAACGGATTGCGCGCCTTCAGCTCCAGCCCGGTCTCGCTGAACACCTCGTTGGGCAGCGTCGTGATCCCGACCTCGCCGATCCGCAACGCCTGCAGCGGAAAGCGCGCGCGCGCCGGCTGCCCCTGCACCTCCAGGGTGCGGGCGGCATAGATCTCTTCGAGCGTTTTGGGCTTGGCGTCCGGCCCGAGCTTGGCCAGCACGCCCTTGGCCCGCTCGAGCTGTTCCGTCGTGGGGTGGCGGAAGGCCAGTTCGATCTCCTCGAAGGCGGCGGCCAGCGGCACCCGCTCGTGCCACGTGATCGTTTGATAGGCGGCATGCACCGCCGCGGCTACATCATGCGCCACCTCGCGCATGCGGGCATACGGCTCAACCCGTTCGCCCGGCCGGGAAAAATCGATGTTGTTGATGTTGCCGCTGGTGCCGTTGCTCATGATCGCCAGAAATTGCGGCGACTGGCGTTCGGCGCCCAGCAACTCCCGCATGCGCGCGTCAAACATGCCGTAGTAGTCGGCCGAGATATCCGCGCCGCGCACGCCGCCCACGTAATGCAGCGAATAGTTCGCGAACAGGGCGAGCGGCCGTCCCTCGCGCGACTGCACGCCGAGGATGGCCACCTGGGGATCGGTCGGTCCGGCTGGCCGGACCAGATCCTTACTGGCGCGCGCCGGATTCATTTTGACCAGGTCGTTGGTGTTTCCGAACGGGTTGGCCGGCATCGTGCCGGGTTTCAGGAACCAGCGCCGGCAGAAGACATGCTGCGGCACCTCGGCGGTGGTCCAGCCGATCTTCGCCGGCTCAAGATTGTTGACCGCACAGCGCACGGCGTCGGCGACACGCCGCGCCACGAACTGCTGGTAGGGATTCAGCTCGGCGGAGAGATTGTAGCGTCCGCCCAGCGCACTGCACGCGGAGTGCGTGTGCGTCGCGGAAACCAGCACATGCGAGGCCGGCAGCCCGGTCTCCTGCTGCACCAGCCGACGCGCCTCGTCGCTCAGGCCGCGCGCCAACCCCAGCAGATCGCACACCACCAGCGCCACGCGCGACGTCCCGCTCTCCAGCACCAGGCACTTCGCCCACAGCTCGTCGTGCACATGCGCGGCGGGGAAAGGATGAAAGCCGCCGATGATCGGCTCGCCCAGCGGCGGCGTGATGTTGCTCTTGGCCGCACCCGCGCGGAAGGGCGCCTGTTCCGCCGCCCGGCTGATCGTCACGCACGCGGCGCAAACGGCCGCACCCGCCAACAGAACTCGTTTCATCATGACTTTCCCCCTTAGTTTTCGACAGCCTGCCCGCTAGCGCACGCCACGCGGCTTCAGAACGACCAGCCCCTTGGTCATCGCCCAAGCCCGGTCGACCGGCAGCCGTTTCAAGGCATGCGCAGGCCCCCAGGAGTCGGAGTACAGGACCTCTTTCGTTTTCGTGTTGTACCCGATGATCAGCCGGATATGGCCGAACGCACCCTCCTCGCCGAGCGGCGGCTCTTCCGGATACTGCCCCACCAGACACGACCACAGCAGCGGCACACCTTGGTCGACGTACAACGCGATCTGCCTGACGAACTGGCTCATCGCCTGCCGCTGGCTGACGCGCGCGGCCAGCAGGATCTCAGGATCCATCGCTCGCCAGACGCCCTGGATGTCTACGACGTTATCGGTCGTATACGTCATCCAGTCGATCTGTGCCGCCTTCTTTTTCCGGGCGAGCGCGTTGTAGTCGTCCAGCAGCTTGGCGTGATCGCTCTTTTCAAAACTGACGCCCGCCTCTGAAGCGATCAGCTCTTTTTTGTCGAGCTGGAACTGACGCCCGACCTTGGCAACCGCCTTGGCCATGCCATCCAGCGTCGTTCCGCCCTCGGCCGCGGTCTCCGCAAGCTGGGCGATCTGGTGCTGGTCCACCTCGATGCCGTAATATCGCAGCACCCGTTCCGAGGCGGCGGCCGCGCAATAGCCTTTCTGCCCCTGATCGACCATCGGCACATGATCGACCCAGACATCGCCCGCCGCGTTGCGCGTCACGTTTTCCTTGATCGTCCGGGCCGATTTCGGCCGCCGCTCCCCCAGCGTGCCCTCCATCGCGGTCATGCCCCCCGCCCCCTTCAGCGGCATCAGCAGCACCTTGATGAACTCGGCGCTGTACGGCATGTTCTTCCCGCCCGACCGGTGCGGCTCGACGTACGCCCACTCCAGCAGGACGCCGGGCGAGCGTTTGACCCACTGATGCCGCCGCACGACGTAGTTCGGCCGGTCGCTCGACGTTCTTCCGGTCATGCCGGCTTCCTGCAGGCGTCCGGTTAGCTTAGCCTTCACCGCGTCGGACAGCGCATCGAAGGACGTCTTGTCCTTGATGCCGGCATCGCCCTTGTTGTAGAGCGACACCTCTACGCGACGCAACCCCTCGGCGCTGAAATAAACCCGCGCTTCGTACACGTCCAGCCCGAGAAAGCGCAGGGCATCGCGCTGTGTGGACAGCGCGGTCTGTCGTCCGTCCACAAACCGGAACCCCGCCCCCTGATAGCTTTCGAGAAAAGCGTCGGCCTTCATCTCCCAGCGCGCGGCCGCTAAAAACAGGTCGCCGAGGTCCACCGGCGCAGGCTGCGCCCGCACCGTACACGCCAGCCACGCAACCGCCACGCCGCACGCCCTGCCCCATACGCGCATCACTCACCCCCGTTTTGCCGCGCCGTGTCACATGAGACCGGCCACAGCGGCCCCGATGACCGGTGCCTCCTCCACTCGGATCAACTCATAAGCAATGCCGCGCGGCCCGAGCAGCTCGGCCAGTTCACGCTGCACGCGGTTCTGGAAGTCCGCCGTCAGCGTCCGGTAATAGGTGGAGCCGTCCACGTTCACGCAAACCGGGCGCGCCGGATCGCGGCCCTCGCCGGTCTTGAGGATCGCCGAGGCCAGATTCACGGCCGTCAACACGGCGGCGCGCGCGTAAACCGGCTTACAGAGCCGGATCACCGCCGCACGGTCACCGTCCGAGAACGCCTCTTCAAGGAAGGGGTTGTCGGGCGTCGGCTGGCCGCCGCAGAAATCATCGAGGTGTTTGTTGGAGAGCGTCGGCCACGCGCCGATGCGGGCGGCGGCTTCGGCCGAGAAAAACCCGGCCTGCGCCGCAGCGCGCAGAACCGTGAAGCCCAGCCAGCCGAGATACGCGCCCGAGATCATTTTTTCAAACGTATAGTGGCCGGGATCGATCGTCTGCGCGTCCATCGTCGCGTCGAACACCGACTGCTGCACGCGCCGGAACGCGCCGGATTCGACATTGATCACCATGGAGCCCGACGGATCGAGGTCCGTGCGCTTGGTGATCCGCGCGTTGCGCTCGACATACGCCGTGTTGGTGCCGGTCCCGAGAATGAACCCCACGTACGCCGAGTAGTCGCGCGCCACGCCGGCGCTTTTGCCCGCCAGCAGCGTGGCCACCGTGTCGTTCAGGATCACCACGCGCCGCGTGTAGCCGCGCTGCTCCAGATGCTTCAGCAGCCCGGCGCCGATCATCTGTCCCACCACCGAAGGCACCTCGATCTGTTTGCTCCACCGGATCAGACGCGCGTCGCACTCCGGCGTGATCTCCGCCGGATACGAGAAACAGAACCCGATGGACACCGATGCCTCAATGACCGGCAGCAGAAAATCGGCGAAGGCGTCAAAGAACGCTTCGGCCTCCAGCTCGCCCTGCGTGCCCGGCATCGCGCGCTTCGCGAACGAGCCGATCGCCGCCCGGCCGGCGGCGTCGATCGTGACCACCGCCGAGCGCAGGTTGGTTCCTCCCGCATCCAGCACCACGACCGGCTCCCCCGTTTTCACCGGCCGGTCGATGGAGATAAACGAGGGAATCATCATGAGGGACGAGGGGCTCCCCGCCAATCCGGCGGCCATCTCTTCAGCAAAAGCGGACAGCAACGCCTCGCGATCGATTCCGTCCACATCCAGCCCGTTTTCCTTCAGAAACAACTCTTCCCGATTCTGCATCGTCTCATTCCTCCAAAAGTTAAAGGTTCTCGATAAATGGCTCCGCCCGTCCACACCCTGAGCGTTGCGCGTCCTCCCCTACACAACATCCGGAATCTCGTATCCGGAGCGGTAGGGCGCTTTGACCAGGGCGGTGGCGGCCGGATTGTCGAACGCATTGGCCGCCGCGTCGTAGGTCAGCGCCGCGTTGCCAACCCGATGGGCGATGTTGCCCATGTGGGCGATCAGGTTGCTGGCATGCGCGACCGCGATGTCGGCATTGGGGGCCTTGCGGCTCTTCACGCAGGCGATGAAGTTGCGGTAATGCTCCACATCACCGGCCTGGCCATGCACCTTTTCCACCACCTGGCTGCTGCCCTTCTCCACCACCAGCCCGCCGCCGTGACGGCCGAGAATCATCAACTGCTCCTGGCCGTAGATCTCAATGCGCGTGGCATTCTGCTTCCAGTCCGAAACCAGATGCTTCTTGCGCAACACATCGCTGCTCTTTTCCATGTAGGCGGGATACTGGCTCATGTCAAAGGTCATCGCGAACGTCGGAAACTCCCACGCGATATTCAGCACGTCCGGCACTTCGGCGTCGTCCTGCTTGTGGGTGACATAGCGGCCGCCCAGTGCGCGCACGCTCTTGGGCAGGCCGGGATCGCCCATCACCATCAGGGCCAGATCAATCTGATGGATGCCGTCGTCGGTCATGTCGCCGCCGCAATAATCCCAGTGCCAATGCCAGCCGCCGCGCCAGATGCGCTGATGATAAGGCCGCCAGGCGGCACGCCCCAGCCAGCGGTCCCAGTCGAAACCCGCCGGCTGTTGGCCGGGGTCGCCCAGCTTGAAGGGCGCGCCGTTCTTGAGGTTGAAGACCTTGACCAGGCCGATCGCGCCAAGCTGCCCGCTCTGCACGATCTCGCGCGCCCTGAGGTTGTATGCGGTCGAACGGTTCTGCGTGCCGACCTGCACGATCCGCCGGTACTTGGCCGCGGCCTCGACCATTTTCCCGCTCTCCCACATGCAGTGCGAATGCGGCTTTTCGACATAAACGTCCTTGCCGGCCTGGCACGCCTGGATCGTCAGCGGCGCATGCCAGTTATCGTGGGTTGCGACGATGACCGCGTCGATGTCCTTGGCCTCCAGAATTTTGCGGTAGTCTTTTTCGAAGCGCGGTTTCTCCGGCTGCACCGGCTGAATGAACGCCCACATCTGATCCATGCGCTCATCGCTCAGGTCGCAGACCGCCACGCAGCGGGCGCCGGCCTCTTCAAGCATCACGCGCAGGATGAACCGGCCGCGGCCGCCGCATCCGATGATCGCGATATTGACCCGTTCGTTCGCGCCGGCCACGCGGTCCGCGCTCAACGCCTGCCACGCGCCAAGCCCCGCCGCCGCGCCGGAGGCGCGACGCAGGAAGCTGCGCCGCGTGCATGTCTGAATCCCTATCATCCGCTTCATGTCATGCTTCCTTCCTGCCCCTCCGTGAAGGCGCGGGCCAGCGCCTGCCACTGGCCGTTCGTAAGCTGTTCGGCGCGCGCGGCCGGCTCGATGCCGGCGGCGGCGAAAAGCGCCGCCAGCGTTGCGTCGTCGCGCCCCAGCGGCGCGGGCGCTTTGCGCAGCGCCGCGCCAAACTGCTTGCGGCGGTGCATGAACGCATAGCGCGTGAGGTCGAAGAACGTCTGCCGCTCGCGCGGCGACAGCCTGCTGACGCGCCGGTCCAGGCGCACAATGGTCGAGCCGACCTCGGGGCGCGGCCAGAAGCACGAGGCCTTGACGGCGCGCACCAGGCGCACGTCGTAATCAAGCTGCAGCCAGACGCCGGCCTGGCCACGCGCCGCCGTCGCGGGCGGCGCGGCGAACCGCTCAGCCACCTCAGCCTGCACCAGCACGGTCAGGACGGGCGGCGCGCAGCGGTGCAGCGCCACGTCCAGCAGGATGCGGGTGCCGACCGAATAGGGCAGATTCGAGACGCAGGCATCAAAGCCGTCACCCAACAGCGCGTCCAGATCGAGCTGTAAGGCATCCGCCTCGATCACGTTGAGCCCCGCCGGCTCGCCCAGCGCCCCGGCCAGCCGCGCGGCGAGCCGGGCGTCCTTCTCGACCGCCGTCACGTGCGCGCCGCGCGCCAGCATGGCTTCGGTGAGCACGCCCAGACCGGGTCCCACCTCCAGCACGCGCTGGCCGGCCGCCACGCCGGCCGCGTCAAGGATCGCCTCCAGAATGTTGCGGTCGATGAGAAAGTTCTGTCCGAGGGTTCTGTTGGGATGGAACCCGTTCTCGATGCACCAGGCCTTGACCTGAGAGGGCGAGGTGAGATTCACGCGGGCCTCACTTTCCAGTGGGCAGCTCGAACACCTTGATGTAGGATTCGGCACGCAGGCGGTCGGTCCACTCTTTGTAGAGCTTTTCAGCCTGGCGCATGCGCAGGTGGCTCTCGACATACGGCGCGGCCTCTTCGAAGGTCAGGGGGCGAGCGTCCTGCTGCTCATCCTTGCGCACGATGTAGCCGTAACCGTCCAGCACCACCACCGGTGAGGTCTCGCCCGGACTCAGCTTGGCCAGCGCCTCGACGATCTCGCGCCGGAAGACGTCCTCCGGATTCACCTTGCCCCACGAGCCGCCCTCTGACGCCTTGGCGTCGCGGGAATAGGTCTTGGCCAACGACGCGAAGGAGGTGCCGGCCTTGAGCGCCTCCGCGACCTTGGCCGCGCGCACCTCGACGCTCTCATCGCCCGCCTGCTCCGGCGGATCGAGGATGATCATGCTGACGGCCGTCGCGGTCTCGGTCTGGTAGCGACCCTTGTTGGCCTCGTACTCCGCGCGTACCTCCGAAGGCGTCGGCGCGACGCGCTTCTCGACCTGCTGGTACCGCATGGCCGTGATCAGCAGATCCTCCTCGATGTTCTTCTTCCACTCCTCGAAGGCGATTTTGCGGTCCGCCAGCAGATTGTGCAGCTTGGTCTGGTCGCCGTCGAAGTTATTGGCCACAATCTCACGGATACGGTTGTCCACCGCCCAGGATTGCAGCTCCATCTTCGATTTGCGCGCGGCGGCCAAAATCAGCTTGCGGTCGACCAAGGCATTGAGCGTGGCGGTGTACAGCTCGCGCAGCCGCTTTTCGCGCAGCTCCGGCGCGGTGTCGGCCCACGGGCTGCGACGCACCTCGCTCATCACCTCGCCGATGGTGATCATCTCCGTGTTGACGTAGGCGGCCACGCCGTCGAGCAGCACGGCGGGGTTCTTGGCAGTGAGCAGCCCTTGGGCAGACGCAAAGCCCGCCAGGGCGAACAGCCCGGCGGAGAGAGAAAGACGCGACATCATCGTGCGGTGTTCCTTTTATTTCAGCAGGTTCGTGAAGCGTCCGTACGCCGCATCCCAGGCCGCCGTGTTCTGCGGCTTGAAGGTGGCGATCGGAAAGGCGGTTTTGATCAGCGGCATCGCGGCCTTGAGATCCGGAATGATCCCGGCGCCGATCGCCTGGACCATGAGG
>MWEJ01000061.1 GCA_002071025.1 Verrucomicrobia bacterium ADurb.Bin070
GTACTTGATGGCGCGCGGGTTGTTCCACGAGCCGAAGACCGCGCTCACGCCGAGCGTGAGCTGCTCCATCGCGTCAGTCGGAAAGTCGCAGCCTTTGACCGCCTTGACCATCTTACGGTAGCGCGCCACCACCTCCTGAAGGTCTTCGGCCATCAGCTCAGTATCCAGCGTGTACCCTTTGGCATGCTTCACCGCATCCAGCTCATGCTCGAACTGATGATGTTCGACCCCCAGCACCACGTTGCCGAACATCTGGATGAAACGGCGATAGGAATCCCACACGAAACGGGGGTTTCCGGTACGGGTGATCATCGCCTCGACCGTGTCGGGATTCAGCCCGAGGTTCAAAACGGTGTCCATCATGCCGGGCATGGAGGCCGCGGCCCCGGAACGCACCGACACCAGCAGCGGATTCGGGCCTTTGCCGAACGTCTTGCCCGTCGCCTTTTCCAGGCGTTTGAGCGCGTCCAGCACCTCGGCGCGAATCAGCGCGTGCAGCGCCTTCTCGCCGATTTCATAATATTTGGCGCACGCTTCCGTCGTAATGGTGAACCCCGGAGGCACCGGCAGGCCGAGACCGGCCATATCCGCAAGATTCGCGCCCTTACCGCCCAGCAGCGCCTTCATCGAGACGTCGCCCTCGGACTGCTTCGCACCAAAGAAGTACACGTACTTCGCCTGCCTCGCTTTCGCGGCCGCCTTGGCGGGAGCGGCCTTCTTCACTGATTTTGCTCGCATGGTTATTTTTTCCCTTTTTTGACAAACCCGGCAAGTATACCACAGACCGAATGCGAGTCAAACCTCGCGACGGCTCACGAGCCGGGATGCACGCAGGGCTCGTTGCGCGCGCACATGGGGCACGTCGCCGGCTCCCACACCTCCGGGGCCATCTGCAGCAGCGAAAAGGTCGGGTAGTCAAAGCGTGCCTGTCCGGCGCTGCGGTCGACCAGCACCAGCACGGCCACCACTTCCGCGCCCGCGGCCTTGACGATATCGATGGTCTCCTGCACGCGCCCGCCGCGCGTGATCACATCTTCCGCCACCACATACCGCTGTCCCGGACGCAATGTGAATCGCCGCATCACCAGCCGTCCCTCCTGCTTCTCCGCGAACACGCAGGGGGTATCCAGCGTGCGCGCGACCTCGTGCCCCACCAAGATGCCGCCCAGCGCCGGCGAGATGACGCCGTCGAGTGCGCCCAGGTCCAGCTTTCCCTTGAGCCGCGCCACCAGTTCCTCGCACAACCGCCCCGCGACGCGCGGATAACGCAGCACATTCGCGCATTGGAAAAAGCGGTTGCTGTGCAACCCGGAACGCAGTTCAAAATGTCCGTTGAGCAGAGCCCCGGTCTCTTCCAGAACCTTCAATACCTCAGCATCGTTCATCGTCTTGTCCTTTCTCGTTTCCATCCATGACACGGCCGTCGCGGATCGCCACGCGCCGACCCAGGCGCTGCGCGCACGCTTCATCATGCGTCACAACGACCAGTGTCGCGTGCTCCTCGCGATTCAACTCCAACAACAGATTCATCAGCTCACCGGCATTGCGCCGGTCCAGCGCACCGGTCGGCTCGTCGGCCAGAACCAGACAAGGCCCCATCACCAGCGCACGCGCCACCGCGACGCGCTGGCGCTCGCCGCCCGAAAGCTGGCCCGGGAAATGCCCGCACCGTTCGGCCAAGCCCACGCGCTCCAACAGCGCGCGGGCCCGGTCGGCCCGCTCCTCCGCCGCATCCGCGCCCCACGCCGGCACCAGCACGTTTTCCAGCGCCGTCAACTGCGGCAGCAGGTGGTGCGACTGAAACACAAAGCCCACCTCGCGGTTGCGGAAGACGCAGCGGGCGCGCTCATCCAAGTTCGCCAAGTCACGGCCGTTGACGCGGATCTCGCCGCTGTCGGGCCGGTCGAGCGCGCCGATCAGTTGCAGCAGCGTGGTTTTGCCTGATCCGGACGGCCCGGTCACGGCGACGCTCTCCCCCGCCGCCACATGCAGCGTGAGACCCCGCAACACTTCCACCGGCACGCCGCCGGGCATCGCGAACGTCCGCACCGCCTCGGTCACCCGCACATCCGCGCCACCGCTCATTGACCGCCCCCTTCCACACACACGACCGTTTGGTCCGCCACGCACACGATCCCGCCGCGCGGGCCGACAGTCAGCCCGTACACGTCATCGCCGACGGCCACGCGTGTCACCGCGTCTTGCGGCGCCGCCAGCACGCACAGGTCGCCGCCGGACAGCGCGAAGAGACGACCGCCCGCAAACGCCAGCTCGCCCACCTCGGATGTGCCGAGCGCCACGCGTCCCGTGACCCGTAACGCGTCATCCTCCAGGCTACAGAAAACGATCTCGCCGTCCGGCGTGCCGGTGGCGATCTCGCCGCCGAACGCCACCACAGGCGTGGCAAACGCCTCGCTCTGCGCGACAGCCGTCCGCGCCACCACCTTGAGCACATCCGGATCGACCGCCACCAGATGCCCCTGACGCGTGCCGCCGACCAAGCGTCCGTCCGGCAGGGCCAGCAGGCCGCCCGCCATCTGGTCATCCGTCCCGACCTCGATCTTACCGCGCGCCGTCCCCGTGGTCGCATCGAACAGATACACCGCGCCGTCGCAATTGCCGTACGCGATCCGACCCTGCCACACCACCGGCTCGCCGTCGCACCGGTTGGTTGGTTCACCGCGCCAGAGCACCGCGCCGTCGCGCGTCCGCAGGCAGAAGAGCTGTCCATCCGCCTGCGACACCAGCCATACGGCCGGCTCGCCATCGACAACGCCGGTGCGCGGTGCGCGCAGAAACAGTCCGTCGGTCGTGCGCGACCAGACCGCACGCCCGTCCACGACCCGCAGCGCCGTCACCTCACCTTTGCGCGACGCCACAACGGCCGCCCCGTCCGACACCGCGGCCGCCGCCTCAAACACCTGATTGGAGAGGGCCGCACGCCATTGCACCGAGCCGTCGGCTGCCAGCGCCGTAACGCCGCCCGCCTCATCCGCCACGATCCAGCCGTCCCCCGCCGCGCAAGGCGGCGTCGGCCGGGCCGTAAACCGCACGCGCCAGCGAGCGACCGGCGGTGCGAGCGGATCGCGGGCCGGGTTCGGCGAAGAGTGGGGAGCGCGGGCGTCCTCGCCCGCATGGTTCGCCCCGCCGCAACAGCAGCCACCTTGCGAGGTCGGCAGCATGGTGCGCGGCGTCGTCCGGAACGTGGCCCACAGCGCACACGCGCAGGCGGCAGCAAACACGGCCGGCAAGAGCCCGCGAATCGGCAGCGGCCACGTCATGGGGCAAACCTCCACGTAAAGATCACATGCCCGTTTGCCGCGCCGCGCGCTGTGCCGCGCTGCACGGCCCGTTCCAGCACCGCCGTCGATTCACTGGCGGGCGTCAGCAGCAGCACGTGCGACACCGCGCCCGCATCATCGGTTTCCACAAAAAACCGGCACTCACCGCTGCGTGCGGACAGCGGACCGGAGGGTGAAACGAAAGAAAAGCCCGCATCCCTCAAGGCCCCGTTCACGCGCGCCACCACGCCCGTACGCGCCGCCGGCAGGGGTCGCTCGAACGGGTCTCCCGGAAAAGCCGCCACATCGATTTCCGGCAGCGCCAAAGCCAGCGGCTCGACTGCGGCAGGCTGCCAGACTCCGGGAAAGCGCGCCCCCTGCTCGAGAAAGACCGGCGGCTTCAGTGCGTCGACCACGTCAAACACACCCAACTCCATGTCGGCCGCCACGCCGGGCGCGCCCCATGAGGCGCGCATATTGGCGAGCGCCTGCGCGGCCTGTTCCGGGGCCAGCACGACATACGCGGCGCGCGGCTCCGGAAAAGGCGCGAGAACACGCGGCTCAAACAACACGGCATTAACCGGCAGATTCGACCACAACAGGGCCGTCATCCCGAGCAGCGCGAACGCCTGCCACCAGAAACGGAGCGGCCGCCGCGCCGCGCGCGCCCTGAACCGCCCCCCGTCCAGATTGTTCCGAGGCTTACTCATTCCGGTTTTTCCGCCACATTGACCTGCCGCATGCCGGCCTCGCGGGCCACGTTCACGAAACGGATCACATCGCCGTGCGGCACCCGTTTATCCGCCAACAGAAGAAGTTCGCGGCTGCGTCCCAGCGCCATGCGGTTTCTGAGCCGTTCGGACAGCATCGCCATCTGCTCCTCATCCTGCGACGCATAGCGGTCGTCATCGAAAAAGATGAGCGACTCCTCGCCGCCCGGCGTATCGCGCGCGACAACAATCATGAGCGCGGTCAGCGAGCGCCGCGCCCCCTCGCGTAGCGGCGCGCGCGGCAGGTCGAACGCCACGCCCGGCGTGACGGCCAACTGTCCATGCACCGCCAGCAGCATGACCGTCAGAACCAGCGCATTGATCCACGGCACGGCGGCCAACAGCGTCTGCGCCCACACGCCGCCGAAGCGGTAGATGTTGCGGTGCTTGCGGATCTGTCGGCTCCAGCTTTCTCTGCGTTCAGACATCATCATGGCGCCATCCTTACAGCATTGAGCGGTCCTGCTTGGTGAAATAAGCCACGATTTCGGAGGCGCAGGCTTCCATGTCCAGCACGATGCGCTCGATGCGCACCATCAACATCATGTACATCACATGGCAGGGCACGGCCACCAACAGGCCGGCCACCGTGGCCACCAGCGCCTGCATCAGGCCTGCCGTCAAGTCCGTACTTTGCACGACCGGCGCCTGCTCGTTCAAGGTCTGCACGATGCGGATCACCCCCAGCAGCGTACCCAGCAGACCCAACAGCGGGGCGACCTGACAGGTGATGGCGAGCGAAGCCAGACGCCGTTCCAAGCGTGAGATCTCAGCGCGTCCGGTGTTATCCACCGCCTCGCGTAATGCGTCATGCGATCCTTGCCGGTGGCGGATCGCGGTCAGCGTCACGGCCGCTACCGGACCGGGCGTCTCTTCGCAAATCATCATCGCCTCGTCGATGTGGCCGTTCTCCAGCACGTTGCACACGCCTTTGAGAAAGTCACTGTAATCGATCTGCGCCCGCCGCACGTGCAGAAGCCGCTCGAAAAACACGGCGACCGCAGCGACCCCGAGACCGACGATCAGCCAGAAGACCGGCCCGCCCTGTACCATCATGTTCATGAGTTTCCAGCCCTTTTCCCGCGCAGCCGCTCGATACGCTGACGCGCTTCATCCGCACCCGGCACGCCCGACTGCACCACCCGCTGCAAGACGCGGAGCGCCTGCTCGGGGCGACCCTTCTGTTCATAAAGTTCCGCAACCGTAAAACCGGCGCGAACAAAAAGGCCGCTGCTATGCTCGTCAAACCAGGTCCCGCGCGTGCGCTCGTTTAAGAAACGGATGATCACCTCGGCGTAGTACTGGTCGATCGCATCATCGATCTGCTTCAATTTTTCTAGGCAGCGGCCGACTTTGAAGTGGAGTTGGAGCGTTACCGAAGGCGTTTGGCTGTTCTGGGCGAGCATCTGCCGGTAGGCTACGAGCGCCTCGCGGTAACGCGTGCTGTTCCCGGCGCCCATGGCAAACAGACCGTCCCCTTTGCGCAGCAGCGCCAGACGCGCCCATTCGCTTGCAGCGGCCTGGCTGATGACCTGGTCGAGCAGCAGCACCGCCTCGTCGTAGCGCGCCAGCTCCATCAAGGCATCCGCCTGCACCAGCAGCGCTTCCGGCAGGCGCACGCTCTGAGGATGGGCGCGCACCATACGTGTGACCAACTCGATGGTGCCGGTGAAATCATTCGCCGCGAAAGCCGCGCGCGCCGCCCACACCAAGGCGGCATCTGCCCAGCGGCTGGTCGGCCAGCGGGCCGCATAATCCAGGAAAAAGCGCCGCGCCTCCGCATATCGCCCACGGTTGAAATCAAACTTGCCCAACCACAGCATCATGTCCGAGAGCCGGGGCGATTCGGGAAAATCGAGCAGGAACGAGGCGGCGGCAGCCCGCGCCTCCTGATCGCGCCCAAGCCCGTACAGGCAAAGCGTCATCATGAAGCGCGCCTCGTCGCGCCGCTCCGGCGCGTTCTCCGTCACCGCGGCGAAATCCTGCATCGCCGCCTCAAACCGGTAGGCGCGATAGTGCGCCTTGCCGCGCCCCATCCAGGCATCCGCACGTACCGGCTTCTGCGTGTACACGTCCAGCACCGATGTGTAGGTCCGCACCGCGCCGTCGGCGTCACCCGATTCCGTCTGCATCGCGGCCAGACTGAGCAGAGCCTTGGGCGCGACCGCCCGGTCGGGATACGTGTCCGCCACCAGCCGGTAGCGCGCGCGGGCCTCGTCACCCAGTCCGGCCCGCTGCAGGCAGTCAGCGCTCTGGTACAACGCCCGGTCGGCCAGCTCGGCCTGCGGAAAATCGCGCGCCAGCGCCGCATACACACGCGCGGCCTCCTCGCAGCGCCCGTCGGCCAGCAACGCATCGCCCTGTTTGAAGAGGCACTCGGCCTTTACGGCCGGATCGCCAGCCTGTTGCGCAGCACGCTGAAACGCCCCGCCGGCCTCGGTAAAACGGCCAAGCTGCATCAGCGCCCAGCCGCGTCCTTGCAACACATCGGCATCCAACGAGGACGAGGGATAGGTCTCTAAAAAAATGCGGTATTCGGCGGCGGCCCGCTCAGCGCGCCGGGCCTGCAAGAGCGCGTCAGCCAGCTTGAGATGCGCGCGCATCGAGGCCGGATGATCAGGGAACTCGCGCACCAACGTTTTCACCAGCTTCTCGCCCTCATCGATCGTAACGGCATCGCCGCACAAAAGGTCTCCCAGGCGGAACCCGGCCAGGCGCCGCGTTTCCGGCGCCTTGGCCCGATCATAGGCGGACCGGGCATACGCCACCGCCTCGTTGGTCTTGCCGCCGGCCAGCGTGAACACGCTCATTTCGACCAGCGCCTGCACACGCGCCGCTTCAGTCGCCCGCTCATTCATGGCGAGCTGATTGAACAGCATGGTCGCTTCGGCGCTGCGTCCCTGACGCATCAGGATCCGCCCGCGCAGCAAAGCGCCGTCATGGACGGCGCTACCGGACGCGCCCAGATCCGCCTGCATCTTGATCACCTCGACGGCCGCATCCGCACGACCGGCCTGGTCCAAAGCGGACGCCCACTCCAGCGCGTTTTCCGCGCGCGTCTGCACATTGGTCGAGCCGCGGTCAGCCTCAGCAAAAAGCTCGAGCGCACCGGTCAGGTCGCCCGCCTCGCGGCGCGCGCGCGCCGCCAGCCGCCGCAACGCATCGTCGTACGCCGTCCCCGCGCCGGCCGCAGCCTCAGCCACGCGCGAGGCATCGCGCGGCCGCCCGGTCTTCAACATGGCCTGCGCCTGCCAATAGGCCAGCGCGCCAGAAGGCAGCACCTGCCGTGTCGCACTATCCACGCGCTCCAGGCGCGTTAGAATGTCATCGTAACGGCCTTGTCCCTGCAGCGCCTCCAACAACGTCAGCAAGGCTTGAGCAGGCGCCTCGCCGATGTCCAACGCCTTTTCGGCGTGCGCCTGCGCGATCAGGTAGAGCTGATCGTGCAACGCCGCGCGCGCCGTTTCCAGCTCGCCTGCCGCCGCGGTGCAGCACCAGCCCGCAAGCGCCGCCGCCGCCATCTGTCTGATTATGCATGGCACGTCTGTATGTTCCCCTTCACGGCTGCAACGGGACCACCGCGAACAGATGCGGCACCGGCTTGCGCGCCGCCCACGCCTGACGCTCCAAGCCGTCCACCTTCTCGATCACCTCGCTGCGCCGCCCCCATGCCTTAAGGTACTCCGGCACCTTGCCCTCGTAGTAGCCGGTCTTGGCCATCTTCGTTTCCGCGTACACGCGCACCGCCTCCAGATCATCGGGATCTACCTTGCGGTGGCGCAGGAACCAGCGCACCGCCGCATAGTTGCGCAGCACGGTTTCGGCCGAGCGGCGCGCCTCGTTGAGCCGCGCCACAACCTGCGCCTGGCGGACCTGCGGCACCGCGTCGTTGAAGGCCAGATTCACACCCTTCGCGAATGCCTCGGCGCTGAACCGGCCGACTGTAGCGCCATCGATCCGCAGCTCGTACTGGCCGGACGCCAGCCCCCGCACGGCCACGATCTCCTGATTCAGCTCGCGCTCGATGGGCACCCAATCCAGCAGCAGGCGCGCGGCCGGATCAACCGGAAAAGGCAACGCCTGTTCAAGCACCGTAAAGGACCAGCCACCTTCACGCTTTTCCAGCCCAGTGACGGTCGCGTTTTCACTCGCCACGACCCGGCCCGCCGCGGCATCGATCGTGACACTGGAGACCAGCGCCGGCGCACCCTGCGTCTTGAGAAACAGCCAGGCCATCATCAGATGTCCCGGCGCACCGGGATGAACGCGATCAGGCCCGACAATCGTGAAGGCAGGATCCAGTCGCTGCCGTTCGAGGTTGAAGGCCGTCATCGGCGCATGAAAGTCGACCACCGCGCCATTGTTCCGCGCCGCCAGTTCATGGACGATCGCCGCGCAGCGCGCCAGCCCGTCGTTACAGCCTGGCTGGTTGTTGTTGCGGTCGTTGACACCGGTCTGATCGAACGGCGACGGCGTGACGAACAGCAGGCGCGGCTCACCCGCCTCTGCCTTGAGACGAGCGGTCAGACGCTCCATGTTGGCGCGGAAATTCTCCAGCGCGCGCTGCTGGCCGGCCCGCTGCTGCTCACTGGGTTCCGCCACATACAGGCCGCGGCCCACATCATTCATGCCGAACATGACGACCACCGCAGCCGGGCGCTTGGCCACCACATCGTCTGCCAGCCGACCCTGCGCGCCGCCCGCCGAATCACCCGAAATGCCGGCGTTGACAAAACGCACCGTGCGATCGGGAAAACGCGTGAGATAATAGTCATAGACGTAGCTGTGGAAACGTCCGCCGTGCGTGATGCTGTCGCCCAAAAAACAAACCGTCTCGCCGTCCTTGAACAGTTCGGCGCGTGCGGCGAACACCAGCAATGCGCCGACCATCCCGAAAAACAACCGTTTCATGCGTGATCTCCGTTCGGCCGCGGCACGCCATATGCCGCTCAACCGTCAACACGGGGCGTATTTTGCCATGTTCTCGCGCCCCGGTCGATAGCAAAGCCGACAACCCGGTTAAGCGGGCAGGCCCTGAAACGACAGGCGCTGGAAAATACCTTCGCAAATGTGTGTTTCCAACCGTTTGATCCACGCTTCATGGCACACACCCGGCGGACAGAACCGGGCGCCCCACCCCTGCTTGGTCAGCGCGTAGATCACGCACTGCGCCTGAATCTCGCTGGCCCACAGGGCGAGTGCCACCGGATCATCCTCTTTGACGCCCATGCGCAGCAGACGCAGAAAACACCGGCGCACCGGTTTCGCGAACTTTTCCTCAATGTCCTGAGTCAGGTCCGACGGCACGCACTCCTCCAACCCCATCAGACGCGCCACCCACAGCTCCGGCGGCTTGCGCGCCGCGCAGATCTCCAGCGAACGCGCCACCCACGCACGCATCGCAGCCTGCCACGAGGCCGCATCCTTCACCGTGTCGGGAAGCGACATCAACGGCTTGCCGGTATTCTCGAAGAGCTCGGCGACCACCGCCTTATAGAGTTCCGCCTTGGAACGGAAATAGTAGTTCACCAGCGCGACATTCACCTTCGCCTTGGCACAGATCATCCGCGTGGTCGCATCCCGATAACCATGTTCGGCAAAAATTTGCGTGGCCGCCGTCAGGATCTTCTTCTGTGTGCTGATGCGCGCGCTGTCCATCGAGACCTTCTTTCGCAGTTGAAACGGCATGCGCCGAAACCCCGTTGTGTTAAACAGGTGATTAAACTATTCGTTTGGCTCCGAAATGTCAAAAGGAAACGACACGTCTCGCGGTTTCGCGGTCTCGCGACTATTACGACTTCCTGTTGAGCACGGACCGGACATCGATTATTCTATACTCATGTCTGTAGGATCATCTCGTTTCACCGGTTACGTCACGGATTCTCGCCGCCTCGACACGGCGGTGGCGGAGATGATCGTGCGCCACCGCATGCTGCACGCGGTCGCACACTTGGGCGTGGCGGTCTCCGGCGGCGCGGATTCTGTGGCCCTCCTGCACCTGCTGATCCCGGAGTGCCGGGCGCGCGGCATCGCGCTGACCGTCCTCCACCTGCACCACGGGCTGCGCGACGAGGCGGACGGGGACGCGCTCTTTGTCGAAGCCCTCGCCGCCACTGAAGGGCTGCCGTTCGTGAGCCGCCGCGCGACGCTCGCCGCGCGCCCCGCCGACGGCCGCTCGCTGGAAATGGCCGCGCGTGACGCGCGTCTGGACTTCTTCCGCCACGCCAGCGAAGAGCAGTCGTTGGACGCGCTCGCCACCGGACACCACGCCGACGACGTGGCTGAAACCCTGCTGTTGCGACTGGCCCGCGGCGCCGGCGCTGCGGGCCTCTCCGGCCTGCGCCCTCACACGCATCTCGGCGGCTGCCGCATGATCCGTCCGCTGCTTGCGATCTCGGGCGAGGCCCTGCGCGCCTGGCTGCGCGCACGCAACCTGACGTGGCGCGAGGATGCCTCGAACCGCGACCCCGCGATTCCGCGCAACGCGGTGCGCCACACCGTGCTGCCCCACCTTGAGGCCTTCTGGTCCGCCGACCTGCGCGCGCGCCTCTGCCAATCGGCCGAAACCCTGCGCGAGGATGACGCCCTGCTGGACACGCTCGCCGAACAGCAGTTCGCCGCGCTCGCCGGCGGCGGCGGTGCGCTGCCCGTCGACGACCTGCTGCGCGAACCGCTGGCCCTGCAGCGCCGCATTCTGCGCCACTGGCTCTACCGGCACGCACGCCCTCAAGCGGCGGGTTTCGGCACCGTGCAACGCCTGTTGGCGCTCTGCCGCGAGCCCGGCGACTGGCATGCCACCTTACACGGAGAGACCATTGTCCAATGCCACAACCGCCAGCTCGCCTTTCTGCAGCCGCCGCCTGAACGCGCTGTCCCTCCTCCCGCCGTGCTGGCGATCCCCACCGTCCAGCCGCTCCGCTGGGGCGCGTTCGACATCATCGCGACCTGCGGCACCGGCATTTTCAGCCTGGCCAACGGTGTCGGCCATTTCCCGGCCGCCTGCACGCTGAGCGCGGCCGCGCTTGAAGGCTGCGTCCTGACCGTCCGCGCACGGCAGCCGGGCGACCGCATCGCGCCGACCAACCTGCACGGGTCAAAAAAAATCCAGGATCTCTATGTCGATGCCAAACTGCAGGAAGCACAGCGCGACACCGTCCCGCTGATCGCCTGCGGCGATGAGATCGCCTGGGTGCCCGGCTACCGCGTGGCGCGCCGCTACGCCGTGCCCGCACCCGACGCCCCCAGCGTGCGGATCACGGTCCATGCGCGCGACATCATTTCAGCAACAGCTCAGCCGCCTGATCCAGCCGCCAGTTCTCGCCCAACGCCCCCTCGAGGCTGCGCCAGACCCGATCCTCCGCCCGATACACCCCCAAGTTGAACGCGATCTTTCCGCCCGCCTTGGGCGCGACCCCCAGCGCCTCGAACGGAATGGCCCACTCCGCGCGCCAGCCGCTCTTCCAATCGCCCTTGGTTTTCCCGTACGGCTTGGCCGCGAAACGCACCGCCGCCTTGACGCGCGCCGCTGCCTCGGCCGCCACCCCGGCATCCGTCACGCTGTGCAGCGCGCCCCCGGCGAAGCCGCGCAACACAAAGGTGCCCTGAGCGCCGGCGATGCAGACCTCCGCCCCATCATCCGCGCCCCATACCTCATCTTTGCGCAGCAGGCCGATGTCAAACAGCACAGTGTTGACAGCCACGTACAGACAGCGGTCGTCATAGGCGAACTTTGCGAAGGCCGGTGCGCCGCTCGCGCCCCAGCGCGAAGGCAGGCGGTCGACGGACTGCATCGACCCCGGCCACTCGTCATCGCCGATCTCGCCGTCGATCACCGGCGCACGGGCCACGCGTGCAGCCTCGAACGGCCAGGAGCGGCGCGCCGGCGGCGGACTGGCCGGCATCGCGTCGCCGATCGCATAGCGCACCGGCGTCTGCCCCTCCTTCGCCCCCCCTTCGTACAGCGTGTTGCCCGCCCAGTTCGTGACGGCGTGGGGCGGCGTGACCGAGATCGGTCCGCCCGCGAACAGCGTGTTGCCCGTGAAGGTGCAGTCGACGGAGCGCGGGAACGAGAGCTTCATGCGGGTATCCGACAGAAACACATTGTCGCGGATCACCAGCCGCGCCGCGATGTGGTTGTGGACCGGCACCGGCACGCCGACCGCGACGTTGCGTTCGATCACGCAGTCGTGCGACCCTTCATCCAGATAGTAAGCTGAGGCCCCGTATCCTTGGCCGATTTCGACCACATCGCGCACCACGTTGCGACGCAGCACCGAATGGTTCAACATGCCGTAGATCGCGGCACCGTCGTGCAGCTCGCGCATGACGCGGTAGATCAGGTTTTCCTCGATCACATGCCCGCCGCCGCTGGCTGTCATGCCGCTGTACGGCGCGTCGTGAATCTCGTTGCGGCAGATGTGAAAGCCGTTCGTGGACGACTCGCGCGACGCGTGCGAAAACTGAAGGGCCACCGCGCTCGGCTGATAACGCCCCACGTGGTGGATGTGGTTGCTGACAATCGCACACCGGTCACCGCCGCAGCGGATGCCGCAGGCGCCGACATCATGGATCCGGCACCGCGCGATGCGGCAACCCGACATGGCCCACGCCTTCACCGCCTGTCCGCCGACGTTGCAGATGTCGAGCTGCTCCAGCGTGCAGCCGCTCGCGTTCACGAGCGTCACGGCGCCTTCGTACTCGCCGGCCGAAAAACCGCCGGGCTTGAGCGGCGTCGTTGTGGCCTGCACCGCGAAGTTACGCAACGTGATGTTCTCGGCACGGACCTTGGCGCTGCCCGCGATGCTGATCACGCGCTCCAAGGTCGGCGCGACAATGCGCACCTTCGTCATCTCATCGCCGGGCAGCGGCCAATACACGAGGCGTCCCGCCGAACGGTCCAGATACCATTGGCCGGGACGGGTCATGCCTTCCCGCGTGTTGAAAATCACAAACTTTTTGACACCGAACGCACCCGCCGGATGGCGGGATGGCGTGGTGAAATGCAGGGTGCGGCGCGCGACATCGTTGCTGGCCACGCCGACCAGCGAATCATCCCACATGTGATAGACGCGCAGCTCCGCATTGCGCACGTCGAGCGAGGCGGGCAGGTCGGCGGGCCGATAGACCAGCGTGGTCAACTCCGCAGGCGTCGGCTTGCGTTCCCAGCCGCCGCCGACCGAGGAGAGCCAGCGGGCATTGAAGACACTGTCGTGCGTGAAGGCCCCGTTCTCCGGCATGCGCGCGCGTTCTGGCAAGCGCCCGTCCACGACCAGCGCGCGGAAATCCCACTTCCCCTCTTTGACGCCGGGCAGATCGGCGCACCAGAACCGCTCGCCGTCGCGCCGCCAGCCGGTCACGGCCCGTCCGCCATAGACCGTCGCGCGGCCGGCTTCCTCCGCCTCGAGGGTAAGCCCGTTGTCGCGCGCGTCCAGTTCAAGCGGTGCCGCAAGGTAATAGTCCCCCGGCAGCAACACGATGCGGTGCGGCCCCGCGCCGGCGGCGCGCGCGGCATCCCGCGCCGCCTCCACCCGCGCCAGCGGCTGCTC
>MWEJ01000062.1 GCA_002071025.1 Verrucomicrobia bacterium ADurb.Bin070
CTCGGCGAGTTCGCGGTACTTGACCCCCTGCGCGCGCAGCGTGATGACGCTGCCCGCGAGGTTGTCGATGGTGTGATACACTTTATACATGCTTTACTGATCCTTGGTTACTGGTACAAGGGACGTTAGGAAGTCAGTGATGGACTGAAATGCTCGATGATCAAACGGAATATGGTGTTTCAAGGCTGCTTCGCCAAGCCGTAGTTCCGGTTTGGAGAGGGTACTTAACCATGCGTGCATCCGGCGCTTGTCAGTCTGGTTTGAAGACAGAGACAGTTTATCATTGGGTGCGACACATTCAATGAACCTCTCAACGCAATTCCAGGCAGGTGAGCTCTTCGCGGCTTCCAGAACAAGGGCTTCCAATGCTCCGGATTTATTCTCATCAGGCAAGATGTACGTTTTAACCTGGATGTGTTTCGGGAGGTTGGTGTGGTGAATCGAGTGATTCACGCTCTCAAGAGTTGCGCTATAGTTTTCATCCGCATCGCAAGTGATTCCAATTGTCCGTAGACTCGGGAACCCGGTTTGTGCGGCCAAATTTGAGAGAAAAACAGATAGGTTCGTTTTTCCCGCGTATTGCGCGATCTGGATCGATACATTCAGACCAAGGTGCGTTACCAAGCCGGTAAAAAAATTCACCTCGTCTTTGCCTTCTCCAAGCAACAAGACGGGTTTGTTCGAATCAATCTCGAAGGAATCTTTATTGCTAATTTTCGCGGAGTTGCTCATCGGATTTCCATCTCCGTTTCTATGGCAACATCAATATTGGCATGGTCAAGAACGAAGGCAGCAATGCCCTGCGTGGGGTCGGAACGCAGCTTGATGACTGCGAAGTCATCTGCGTTTTCTGCAAAAACCTTATGCGCGGCAGCGATGCATTCAAAGGAGTGCGTGGTCGCGAAAATCTGGACATTGTTGTCGCGAGCGAATTTGCCGAGTGCCGACCATATAGGGCCGATGGCATCGTGCTGGAGCCCGTTCTCGAATTCATCGATCAGGAGGACGCGCGCCTGCTCGGTCATCAGTGACGCGAAAAGCCCGAGCATCCGTGCAGTCCCTTGACCAAGTTGTGTGGCAGGGATTAATTCCTTGTCCTTGCCGAAACCGACATCCGCGTAGACATAAGGGTGCTGATGTCCGGGTAGTTTCAGATACTTCAGCTTGCGGATACGAGGGTCGATCAGACGCAGATACGTGACCAGTTCGTCATCGCGATTAATCACAGAAACCGCATTGACTCTCTCGGCATCTACGACTGGAGATGAGTGAAACGTGGCCAACGTGATGCATTCGGGTGCGGAAACCGGAGGCGTGACGCTGGATGAAGAGTGTTGCCCAAGTGTAGAATGAACCTTGCCTGCGGTTGCATGGAGTTGTGCGCCCTCAAAACGGAAAGTCAACACTCTATCGTTTAGGGGGGCCACGGAAGAAGACAGTCCGATTGAAATCGGCAGGGATGTGTCCTTTTGGGGAAACAGCCATTTCCAGAAGTTGTCAATGTCATCAGGCGGGGATTGTGTGTGTGGCCGATAGTCTATTGAGGATCGCCGGAAAAGTGCTTGGGCGCGTGAAGTTTGCGTTTCAGGGGATGTGAACGGATTGTCCTGCAACGCGAACCAGATGGCCTCGAGAACGGATGTTTTACCGACATTGTTACCTCCTGCGATCAGGTTGACGCGGTGAAGCGGGACGATTTCGATCTTTTCGAATGCCCGGAAGTGCTCGATAGTCAGTTTATCAAACATGCGTGGCCTCCTTGATCGTCCTTAAAAGAGCGTCCTTGCGTTCGGCGTATTCCGGCACGACATGATCGGTCATGTTCCAGTCGATGCAGGTCTGGGTCAGGCTTTGGAAGAATTTGCGCGCCTCATCCTTTTGCTTGAAGGGATACGCGGCGAGCAGGGCCTTTTCGACCACGCTAAACATCTCACGCTGACGATCGGCCGGCGTGGCGGCGTCGATGTCGCTGAAGGCGTTCTGCTGGAGGTACACCGCGTCGAGAAACTCGCTTTTCAGATAGGCGATAAAGTCGGCGATACTCGTGCCCTCCTCGCCGACCACTTTCATCATCTGGGCCACATCATTGCCTTGGCGCAGGATCGCGCGCACCTGTTCAACGCGTTTTTTGTCGATGATGCTGGTGTATTTGCTCCAGCTTTCCAGCGGGTCGATGGCAGGATAGCGGCGCGCGTCGGAACGTGCGCGCGACAGGCCGTGGAACGCGCCGACCACCTTGAGCGTGGCCTGGGTGACCGGCTCGTCGAAATTGCCGCCCGCCGGCGAGACCGTGCCGCCGATCGTGACCGAGCCGATGGAGCCGTCTTTGAGGCGCACGAGCCCGGCGCGCTCGTAGAAGTTGGCGATCAGGGATTCGAGATAGGCCGGGAAGGCCTCCTCGCCCGGGATTTCCTCCAGGCGGCCGGAGAGCTCACGCAGGGCTTGCGCCCAGCGCGAGGTGGAGTCGGCCAGCAGCAGCACGTTCAGCCCCATCTGGCGATAATAGCCGGCCAAGGTCACGGCGGTGTAGACCGAGGCTTCGCGCGCCGCGACCGGCATGGACGAAGTGTTGCAGATGATGACAGTGCGGTCCATCAATGGTTTACCGGTGCGCGGGTCTTCCAGTTCGGGGAATTCGCGCAGCGTCTCGACCACTTCGCCCGCGCGCTCGCCGCAGGCGGCGAGCACCACGATGTCCACGTCCGCATAACGCGAGGTGGTCTGCTGCAGCACGGTCTTGCCCGCGCCGAAGGGACCGGGGATGCAGTAGGTGCCGCCCAGCGCGACCGGGAAAAAGGTGTCGATCGAGCGTACGCGCGTCGTCATCGTTTCGGTCGGTTTGAGCCGCTCCGCGAAGCAGGTGATCGGCAGCTTGACCGGCCAGCGCTGCAGCATGCTGACGCTGTGATCCTTGCCGTCGGCGTCGGTCAGAACGGCGATCTCCTGCTCGACCGTGTAGTCGCCCGCAGCGGCGACCTGCTTCACGGTGAACGCGCCGCGAAAGGCAAAGGGCACCATGATGCGGTGCTTGAAGATACCTTCCGGCACGGTGCCGAGCGTTTCGCCGGCGCTCACGCGGTCGCCCGGACACGCGACGGGGGTGAAGGCCCAGCGTGTTTCGCGATTCAGCGCTTTGAGGTAGGTGCCGCGCTGCAGGAAAAAACCGCACTGTTCGGCGAGTTGGGGCAGGGGGTTCTGCAAACCGTCGTAGATCTGCGTGAGCAGGCCCGGCCCGAGTTCCGCCGCCAGCAGGTTGCCGGTGAAGGCGACAGCGTCGCCGACCTGAAGGTCGCGCGTGTCTTCAAAAACCTGGAGATCAGCCTGGCGGCCGCGGATGCGGACGATCTCGCTCATCAGCCGCTGGGTGGCACCATCCTGCTCGATGCAGGCGTACCCGACCTCGTTCTGAGCGACCGCACCGTCGAACGCGACGGTGATCATGTTGCCATTGACGCCGACAATTTTTCCTGTCGTTTCCATAAGCGTGTTTCCGTAGGTGGGCGGTGGGTCATTCGCCCGTGTTGAGCGTGAGAGGGATTTCTGTGAGACGATCAAAGGTAGCCACGCCCTGTTCAGGCGTCAGGGCCGCCCAGCGGGTCAGGAGCGCGAGCTTGACGGCATATGCGAAAACGCCCTTCACGTCGAGAGGGTCCGGGCCTTGCAGCTCTTCGACGATCAGCCAGCGGATTTTATCGAGTGCCTTTTCGCGCCGCTGCGGGTCGGGCTCGTCGAAAGCGTCTTCGACCAAGCTCTCAATGCGCGTGTCGCAGCCTTGCGCGTGTCGCAGCCAGCGGGATGCCTCTGTGCCGGCCAGGCGTGCACGCTGGCGAGCGACGGCATTGCGCAGGATCGTGTCGCGGTCGCGCCAGGCGGCGACGAACGGATGGTCGCACGCGGTGCCGGTGAGCAGGGCTTCGGCCGCAGCCGCGTCGGCGGCGCCGAGCTGGTCGCGGCAGGCCGACAGAAACGCCTCAGGCGCAAGCGCCGGCGGCGTGTCAAACCTCAGCAGGGGCAGGCTGGAAAGTAGGTAGATGACACTCATGGCTTCATCAAGGCTGCCAGGCGCGGGCGGAGCTGTTTGGCAAGAGTCTCGGCGACAGCCGATCCGGTGAAGGCATGTTCCACGCGGCCGTTGGCGAGTCGCAGCCGGAAACCGGTGCCAGCCGCTTCGTCGGTGACCACCGTGATGCCCTTCGCTGCCTCTGCTGCGAGCTTCGCGCGCAACACGTCGGCCAGCTTGGTGGCGGCCGCCACCTCGACCCCGCCCTTGGACCCCAAGTGCGCGCGCACGGCTTCGGCGGCGAGGTCGGCGACGAGTTCTGGATTCGCGTCAAAGCCGGCGTTGACGTTTTCAAGCAAAAGCCGCTGCAAGAGGTGGGTGACAGCCTTTTCGACCTTCATCACGGTGTCACGCGCGGCCTGCCGCATAGTTTCTTCGGCGCGGCGCTCAAAGGCTTCGGCCTCTTGGCGCGCCTCGGCTTTAACCTTAACCGCCTCGGCCTGAGCCGCGTCAAGGAGCGACGCGGCTTTGACCCGCGCGTCGGCAAGCAGAGCGTCGGCCTCGGCCTGCGCCTTGTCAACGCCGTCGCGTTGGATTTTTTCGAGCAGTTGCTGCAAGTCTTGTGTCATATCATCACCTGAAGCTGTCTTCATTTCGGTCATTTGCGGGGACATAGTCCCCATCCGGGCTGAATACCCGCTAGATAATAATGAAGAGCCGGGGGGGGGTCAAGAACGAATCGATGTTTATCAAGCGATTGCCGTGTTACGGCGCGGCGAAGAGCAGCCCTTGCAAATGGTAGCGGATCATGCGCGGCGTCTCTTCGGGATACATGAGTAAACGGCGCAACGCATCGCGGCAGGTCGCGTGTGCCTTGCGGGGCTGTCCCGACAGGAGCTGGCAGCGTGCGGCCAGCAGCGGGTTGATGCGCGGGGCACGCGGATCGAACTCTTGCAGTCGCGCCATCTCTTCGAGCAGGCCTGCGGCATATCCCCATGCGTTGTTGGCGGCACAGAGCTCCGCGCGCAGGGCCAGATAAGAGGGGGCTGTGGCGTCGGGGTCAAAGCTGCGCGCCAAATCATCTGGATCGAAGGCGGCGTATTCGCCGTAACCCTCTTCCGAAAGGGCGAGCATGGCGTCGGGCTCAGCCGTCGCGGGCGACACGGCATACGCTTCCAGCGGAATCGTCCGGCTGCTGGAGGCGATCCGCGCCATGAGGCCGCCGTAGGCGCGGGCCTGGGTGAAATCGAGCAGCCACAGGCGGGTGGCGCCGCGCAGCAGCAGGTGCCGGCCCTGCTCCAAGAAAACGATGTGTCGGATCGGTTCGCAAATGCCGACCTCAGACAACGGGATCCGGGCGGTCGGGCGTTCAGGCGCGTCCGCCGGACTCACCGTCAGCGTGCCGGGCACATCGACCGCAAGCGTCCAGCGTCCGTCAGCCGTCGTGGCGCGGCGGGTCTCAACCGCGACGGGCTTGGCAAAGAGCGCATCGGCATTAAAGCTGCGCGTGACGGTGCCTGCGTAGACGTCGATGGCTACGCTCCATTCGCGTTGGACCGGCGGCGTGCCGTGGAACACGGTCTTCAGAAAAACCGTCAGGCCGGAACCGTCGCGCGTCGCGAGCACGCCAGTGACCGTCGTGTTGGTGGCGTGCGGCCAGGCTTCGAACGATTGCATGACAGTGCGCGTCAGGCTGTCCGACACCGTGACACGTCCTTCGGCGGCACGGAACAGCAGCAACCCGTTCCCCGAGAGGACGGTACCGCTATCGCCCGGTCCGGCGTCGCGCAGGCCGGGCAACGCCGACTGCGCGTAGCCCGTCAATGCGCCGGTCTGAGGGTCGGCCGCGAAAAAAACGCCGTGCCGGATCGCGACGGGGTGCCCGGCAATGTGTGGGACTGCGGGAATCGCAGGCGGGGTGCCGTAGGTGCCGACGCCCAACCGGTCGATGCTTATGATCGTTCCGCGCGCGTCTACTTCCAACGCGAAACGGTTGGCGTTTTTGACATAACGGATGATGAGGTGGCGGTTAAAGACGTGAGGGGCTTCATGCGCGTCGGGCCACGGCAACGCGTTCGTCCACGCCCATTCGCCGCCGACGAGGTCGAAGAGCCCGACGTTGCGCCGGTCATACCGATCAAGCTGTACGGAGACCGCCAGAGCGAAAAGACCGTCCTGAGAAAGGTGCCAATTCCAGCGTTTTTCCGTCGAAGGGGGCGAAACATGAAAGAGTTTTTCAGGCTCGTGCGCCCGTGCCGCCCAAAGTCGGATGTCAAGTTCGTCTGTAGTCAAGCCGGCCTCGCGGAGCTCACGCCGCAGCGCAGCGAGTTGGACCGTCTGAGTGGCGCTGCCGTCATGGATCCGGTTGGTGAGCAGGCCAAGCGCGTCGGCGGACGGCGCGGACGGACGGGGCGAGAGGCGGTGCGAGGCCACGACAAAGAGCAGGCCGAGCAGCACCGGAATCAGAAAGAGCGCCCCGGCGAGCAGGACGGTGTGAAGCATCGGCCTTTTGGCGGCAGGCGTTGAAACAAGGGGCGTCTCAGAATCGTATGTGTTGGGCATGGCTCACTGTACCTTGTCTGGCGCATAGAACTCAAGCAGGGCGTCCATTCGGGACGGAACGGAGTTGGTGCCCTGTTGTTGGATAGGAGGGGTGACTGAAGCCACCGCGTTTGAAAACGTCGTGCCGGGTGCCGTCGAAGGAGGGGGGGCGCCCGCTGGCATGATGGCGGCCAGTTGACGGGCCGCGCGGGCCTCGGCTTCGGCCTTCGCACGGGCGGCCTGCGTCGCGAGATGCTTACGCCAGCGCTCGTTCGCTTCGGCATCGCGCGCACGTTTATCGGCCACCGCGCGATCCAGCGCCGGTACGCCGCGCACGTAGGCCAGCACGCCGTCGACCACCGCCGCGCAACTTTGTGCCTGCCAATCGGCGCGCAACATGCGGCGCGTCTCGCCGGTGTTGGAGAGAAAGCCGAACTCCAGCAGGACGGCCGGACAACACGTCTCGCGCAAGACAAAAAAAGACTGCCGCTTGAGGCCGCGGTCAACGGTTTCCGGTGTGGACGCCAAAAGGCGATGAATCGAAAACCCCAGCAGGGTGTTGTGGAAATCGTTGCGATTGCCGAGCTGCCAGCCGCGGGCGCGGGAGCCTTCGGCCGTGCCGGGGTAGCCGCTGGGCGGCAGCACATACGTCTCCACCCCGCAGGCCTCGCGGTTGCCGGCATGGTTGGCGTGGATGCTGATGAAAAGATCAGCTTTCTTGGTGCGCGCGATCCGAGCGCGTTCGTCAAGCGAAAGCGTGACATCGCGTGTCCGCGTGTAGTCAACATGCAGGCCCGCTTTTTTCAACTGCGCGCCGATTCGCTTGGCCAGCGTCAGGGTCAGGTCTTTTTCTTTCACCAGCGGCGAGGAACAGCGCGCGCCCTCATCGTCGCCGCCATGACCGGGATCAAGCAGTACCCGCAGCGGTTTCAGCGTTCCGCCGGGCGGCGTGAGGATGGCGAGTTGAAGCAAATCAAGGTCTGTGCCGGCCAGTCGCCAGTTCCCGTCCGCAACGGAACCGTCGGCCGGCGCATTGAGCCAGACAACGGTGCCGTTCACTTCGGCTTTGCGCCGTCCCGGATAAAAGCGAATTACGTTCTGAGTGTTGGAGAAGCAGAGCGATTCGCCGTTCCACAGATAATTCGTCACGCCGAGCGTACGTTGAACATGCGAGAGAGAACGCCACTGGGTCGCGACGCCGGCTGTGTCGCCGCGCACGACGAAGGGCGCAGCAAAAAGCAGCAGGAATAAGCCGGAAAAGCACAAAAAAGAATCAGTCGTCATTGGCCACCAGCATACCTCAAACCGGCTCGGGATTGAAGCGTGAAAACAGGGTCTTATCCGAGCAGCGGCAAGAGGGCCTCACGGCAGGCGCCATGCAGGCAGCCGTTGGTGGCGAGGAATGCAATGCGGTGCTTGGGGTAGGCCTTGAGCACGTCGCAGCGACCGCCTGCGCGTTCCACGATCAGGCTGGCCGCCGCCATGTCCCAGACATAGATGCCCGACTCGAAATACCCGTCCAGACGGCCGGCCGCCACCATGCACATGTCCACGGCGGCGGCGCCGAGGATGCGCGGACGCTGGGCGATCTCTGAGACGCGGCGCATGAATGTGAAGGCGTGCTCGCCGAGATCCCACTTGTCCGCGCCGGTTGCCAGCATCGCCAGGTCAAGCCGGTCTGTGCGCGACACGTGAATGGGTACGCCGTTGCACAGCGCGGGGCCGTCGCACGTGGCTTCATAAAGCTGATGCATCTCCGGAATGAAGACGGCGCCGGCCATCGCTTGCCCTTTATAGCGCACCGCGACCGAACAGCACCACCACGGCAGGCCGTGGAAAAAGTTGATCGTGCCGTCGATCGGGTCGATGATCCAGAGGTAGTCGGTCTCGGGCAGCGGCGCGTCGCAGGTCTCTTCGCCCAGGATCGCATGGTCGGGAAACGCGGAGAGGATCACCGACATGGCGGTCTCCTGCGCTTCGACATCGAGCTTATGCTTGACGTCGGTGCGCAGGATGGAGTTGACGTCGCCGCGCCGGTGTAAATTGGCGAGCACGTGTTCGCCCGCGCGGCGCGCGGCGAGTGTGGCGATGGCTTGGAGTTCGGTTGTCGTATGCATAGCGTTAACCTTGTGTCTCGGAACGAATGAGTTCCACCAGTGATTCAAAATGGGCGGTGCGAGGGAACATGTCGAAAAGCTGCACGCGCGCGATGCGGTAACCGCCCTGCAGCAACACGGCGAGATCGCGGGCCAGCGTGGCGGGGTCGCACGAGATATAGAAAATGCGCCGGGCCTGGCACGTGGTAAGTGCGCCCGCCAAGCCGGGCGCCATGCCGTCGCGGGGTGGATCGATCAGCACGGTTGTCTGTTCCGGGGCGCGGATGAACGCTGCGAGATTAACCGCCTCGCGTCCCAGCGCCGCGCAGCGGAACTCGGCTTTCAATCCGAGCGCACGCGCGTTGCGCTGCGCGTCGCGGACGGCGTTGCGGCCGGATTCGATGCCGGTCAGGCGCGTACCGCCGGCCTGCAGGAGAGCGAGTCCGAAGACGCCCACGCCGCAGTAGAGGTCGACGACCTCAGGCGCGGCGCGGTCCGACTGGAACCAGGTCTGGACGGTGCGCACGAGCGCGTCGGCAACCGGCGGGTTTACTTGGAAAAAGGCGTCTCGCGCGACCTGCAGGGGGCCGGCGGGCGATGCCTCGGTGAGCGGAGGTGCGTCAGGCGCGACGTGGCCGGATCGCCACCAGCACGCGCCGTCATGCGGCGTATGGCGAAGCACGACCGCATCCCCGTCGTGCAGGTCGCGAAATCCGTCCTGTGCGTTGAGCTTAGCCAGCAGGACGTTGATGGCCTCGCAAGCCAGCGGGCAGGCGGTCAGCGGCAGCACGCGGTGCGAGGCTTCGCGTCGGTAGCCGACACGCATGCCGTCCGGGCGGCGTTCGGCATGTAACGTGATTTTGTTGCGGTAATGCAGCGTGAGGGGAGCATGAAAAGGCGCTTCGTAACGGAGACCGCACACGCCCGGCAGGTGGCGCAGCAAGCCTTCGAGCTGCTGCTGCTTGGCCGCGACTTCGGCGGGATAGGCGAGGTGGTCATAGCAGCAGCCCGGCACGCGCGCCAGTTCGCCGCTGTCAGGATCGATGATACGGCAGCATGGCGCCAGACGCTGGGGCGACGGCGTGATCAGGTCAAGACCGATGGCGCGAGCATAGCGCTTTTTGACTTGGGTGACGCGGACACGCAGACGATCACCGGGGGCGCTCTCGGGAATAAAAAGCACGCGGCCATCGCAGCGCGCCACGCCGTCGCCCCCGTACGCCAACGCATGGACGTCGGCGGTGAGCGTGTCGCCGACCGTCAGCATGGCACCACGTCGCCATAAAGGGTTTGCGGGGCTGCACGGGTGATGCGCACACGCGCCAGCGTGCCGGGAACAAGTCCGGGATGCGGCTCAAAGATCACGATTTTGTTGCCGGGCGAGCGTCCTGACCAGCGTGCGACGTTACGCAGGCTGGGGCCTTCGACCAGAACGTCTTGTACAGTGCCGACCAGCCGGGAGTTGGCGGCTGCGCCGCGCAGGTCCTGATCTTCGAGCAAGACCTGATTGCGACGCATTTTCTCGGTTTCGGGCACGTCATCCTCCCACGCCGCGGCGGGCGTGCCGGGGCGGGGGGAGTATTTAAAAATGAACGCATTGTCGAAATCGGCTTCGTTCATCAGCGCGCGCGTGGCCTCGAAATCGTCGGCGGTCTCGCCGGGGAAGCCGACGATCACGTCGGTTGTGAGGGCGAAGTCCGGCATGGCGGCGCGCAGTCGGCGCACGGCATTCAGATAATCCGTCCGCGAATACCCGCGGCGCATACGCGCGAGAACACGGTCTGAGCCGGACTGGACCGGCAGGTGCAGATGATGGCAGACGGCCGGCAGCACAGAACAGGCGCGCACGAGTTGGCCCGTGACACCCGAAGGATGGCCCGACGTGAAACGCAGACGGGTCAAGCCGGGAACGGCTGCGACCGCCTCCAGCAGGCGGGAGAAGGGCTCCGTGAACCCGCCGGGACTCGGCGCGTCCGACGCGTCCCAGACCAGATTGGTGCGCCCGAAGTTCATGACGCTCTGGCCGAGCAGGGTGACCTCGCGCACGCCGTTGCGCACGAGCGCGTTGATTTCGGCGAGGATTTCGCGGGCCGGCCGGCTGTATTCTGAGCCGCGCACATCGGGCACGATGCAGTATGCGCAGCGTCGATTACAGCCCAGCAGGATGGTCACGAACGCGGAGTGTCCTGAATCGGTGTGGGCATCGACCACATCGGGGATCTCGTCGGGGTCAGCGGTTTCCAGCAGGCCGGTTTCACCGGCCAGGGCGCGGGCAACCAAGCGCGGGATCGCTCCCGCGCGGCGCGTGCCGACCGCGAAATCCAGGCCAGGCACGCGAGCAAAAATATCTGCGCCCAGCCGTTGCGCCATACAACCCATGAGGCCCACCAGCCGGTCCGGCCGGTCACGTTTGGTGGCGCACAGCAGGCCGAGCTTGCCGAGCGCTTTGTCCTCGGCTTTCGCGCGCACGCTGCATGAGTTGACCACGACCAGGTCGGCGTCGTCTTCGCGCTGGACCGGCGTGTGGCCGGCGGCCTCAAGCAGGGCGGTGACCGCTTCGGAATCGCGGACGTTCATTTGGCAGCCGTAGGTGTGGAGAATGAAGCGCATGGTGATCAGGGGGGGGCGGAGGTGTCGGCCGACTCTGCTTTACCGGAAAGCCCCTCCGTGATTTTTTCGATGATGTTGACGTAGGACCAGTCCGGGTTTTCGAGCGAGCCAAAAACCTTGAACTCCAGCAGTAGGCGAGTAAAGGGCAGCGTCACCAAACGGGTAATCCTGCCCGCGATCGTCTTTTGCTTAAAGATGTTGGCGCGTATCGTGAAATCCAGCTTGTCGGCAGCGATGTTGTAGGTGCCGCGTGCCGAAATGCTGAAAATATCGCCTTCAAGCAAGAGGTTGTCGGTATGAAGCACGCTGTCGCGGATGGTGAAGTCCATTGAGCCGGACGACTGGTTGACGAGGGACGAGATGCCGGGAATGGTGCGGGACAGGTAGTCGGTAAGACCGGCGAAGAGCTTCATGCGATTGATGACGCCGTCGCGGATATTCACGTGGCCCTCTCCGGAGAGATGCTCGATCGTGCGGCCGTGGGTCGGCCCGCCGAGTTGGATCTCGCCCGAGACCTGGCCGGCGCGCGCGTTCGTGACATTGAAGGCGTGTGAAATTTCTTCGAGGGCGACATCGTTCAGGTGCATGGCTGTCCTGAAGACGGTGGCGGTCGCGGCGTAATCCGGGAAATCAAACGTGATGTCGCCGGTGATTGCGCCGCCGTTCCGCGAGGTGCCCCGGACGTTGCTGAAGCGCGCGTGGTGGCCTGCAAGCGTGAAGTCGGCCGTCATCTCGCGCGCCTCGAAGTTCAGAATCGACCCGGCAGGGAGCGAGACCTTGCCGGACAATTGGTTGGTGATGGTGCTTTTTGTTGTCGAGAGGGCCACGGCGCCCCGGGCAGACAGAGTGGGCGGCGCAGTACAGCGTATGCGGTCCAATTCCCCGTGGTTGAGGATGTTCAGCATGGTGAAAAGCGGCGGAATATCCATTGTGGTTCGGGCGTCAACGTCCAAGCCCTCGGTTTCTTCATGGTATGCGAGACGGCCTTTGATCGGAGCGCCAGCAGCCGTCTGCGCGTCGAGGGGATCGATCACCACCGACGTGTAGATGTTGGTGCCGTAAATGCCGAGCGTGCCTTTGGCGAACGCGATGGGCACGGTGCGGTAGGCGCAGGGGCCGACGTCAACCTCAAGCCGCATGGCGAAATCACTGGTGTCAATGTCGACATCAAAGGCGTAGCGCGCGTCGATCGGGCGTTCGATCGCGGTGAAGCAGGTGATTTGCTCGATGGCGCCGCGCGCTTTCAGGACCGTGAAGAGGGGCAGCAGATTTTCCGGAAAGGCCTGGCCCTTGGCCATGCCGTTGACACGCCGCGCATGCAGGTCGATGGCCACGCGGCCATCCACCTTCAGATCGAAGGATGGGTTGGGCAGACGGATGGCGATCTCCGTGATGTCGATGCGCGTGCCGGAGGTGGACACGGTGGCGGTGAGCCGGTCCGCCTTGACACCGAGGATGTCTGCCTGCTCGACCGTCAGAGAGAAGGGGCTGACGACGGGCAGCACCGGTTTTTCATTTTTCTGAGGCTTGTCGGCCTGCTTGGGGGGTAACGCGGGCATCACGACCTGTTTAAGGGTTACGCCGCGCACACGTTCGGCGGGCGCAAGCCCCGGTGACAGATCAAGGTCCACGGTGACTTCATCGATGGCTGCCAGCGCCTGTCCGGCAACCCGTTTAGGGAAGGCTTTGACGCGGTGGAGCCGCACGCCTTGTTTCAGGCTGAAGGTGGCGCGCTCGATCCGCACAAAACGTTCATCGTCAGAAATCGCATTCTCAAGCCGACGCAGCAACGGTGTCGGCAGGCCGCGCTCAAGGACATAGAGCCCTGCCACACCGGCCATCAGCAGAAGGAGGGTCAGCCAGAAGAGGCTTTTTAAAACAAAGCCAAGTATTTTCAGAAATCGCCACATGTCGTCACGCCGCACGGCCGTTGGATACCACGCAAAACACAAGGATAACGGAGACAGCAGGTGCGCGGCAACCGATTTTCGGTCAGATCAGCGGCAGGTCGCCGATCGTGTCGAACGGGACAGGCGTGATCTTGAGCCAGTGGCAGGCCTCTTCAGGCGGACCGTCCTCGCGCTCAAAACGGTGGCGCCAGCGGTGTTGAAAGAGCAGGCCGTTGCGCACGACGACCGCGGCGTTGCGAACGGTCGGCGTGCCTTGGGTTGTGACGCTCTCGAAGTGGTACATCTCCACATCCGGCGCGTAAATCGCGGCGTGGCCGGCCGCGCGCAGCCGGTAGACCAGGTCGAAATCTTCGAACTGAACCG
>MWEJ01000063.1 GCA_002071025.1 Verrucomicrobia bacterium ADurb.Bin070
GGGGTCGCGGCTCGGCAACCAGCGCAGCGCTTTCGACGCCGACTTCCCTCCGCCGTGGAACGCCGCGCTGAACGACGTGCTGAAGGCGCATCAGCCTGTTGTTGAACTCGAGCGCCTGTGGCGGCTGATGCGCGAGAACCGTCCGGAGGGCAGCCGCTTCCTGCGCGGGTCCCCGCATTGGGATCCCGTGCCGGTGGCGTTCGCGTTCGCGCTGGACGGCGTGCCGGTCCTCTCCGCCGGACAGGAGGGCTGCTGCCGTGCTGTGCTGCCTCAACTCTGCGCGTTGCGAGCGGCGGAGCCGGCGTTCACGGAAGGGGATCTCGTATGGCTGGAGACCGACGCGCCGGAGAAGGTGGCGGCGTTCGTGCGCACCGCGCCGGACGGGCGGCGCGTCGTCTGCGTGTTCAATCTGCGCCGGGAGACTGTGACGGTGAAGGCCAAACTTCCCGCGGCGCTGGCGGATGCGCCGCTGCTCGCGGAGCGCTGCGCGTACGCGGACGGCGCGTATGTCTTCGCGGGGACGGGATACGACATCCGCGCTGTCGACGGAGCCGGTCGGACGAGCGCCGAGCGCACCGCGCGCGCCGCGGCCCTCGCGGCGGCGGAGACGCCGCGCGCGCGGGATCTCGAGCTGAAGGACCCCATCTACAAGGATCTGACGAACCTGACGGCCCGCGCGGTGCCGCCGTATCTGCGCGGGGCGATGATGTACCAGCTTTTCCTGCGCCCCTTCACGCCGGAGGGCACGCTCAAGGCGGCCGAGGCCCGGCTGCCGTTTGTGAAGTCGCTGGGAACGGACATCATCTATCTCTGCCCGGTGGCGACGGCCGACCGCGGCACGGACCCCGTGTACTGGAGCGCGCGCCAGAAACAGAGCCGACTTGGAAACCCCTGCAACCCCTACCGTATCGCGGATTATTTCGGCGTCGATCCCGAATACGGCTCGGAGCAGGACCTGAAGGAGTTTGTTGCCGCCGCCCACGCACTCGGCATGAAGGTGCTCTTCGACGTCGTCTACTACCACTGCGGGCCGAACGCCGTCTTTCTCAAGGATCAGCCGGAGTGGGCGCTCCGCAATGCGGACGGTTCCTTCCAACTCGGGGAGTGGGCCTTCCCGCGGCTCGACGTGAAGAACCCGGCCGTGCGTGAATTTTTCTTTGAAAACATGGCTTGGTATCTGCGCGAATTCCAGTGCGACGGCTTCCGCTGCGATGTGGGCGGCATGCTGCCGCTCTGGTACCGCGAGGAGGCCTACCGCCGCAATAAGGCGGTGAAGGACGACGTGGTGATGCTGTGCGAGGGGGCTGACCCGCGCGAACAGCAGGTGGCCTTCGACCTCTGTTACGCTTTCCCGATGCAGGTCGCGATCCGCGACTTCCTCGCCGGCAAGGGGTCCGCCACCAACCTGTCCGTCAACTGTGTGCAGCGCGAAAGCCGCTTCCCCAAAGGGTATCACTGGATGCGCTGCTTCCAGAACCACGACTACGCAAACTGCGCGCCCGGCCAGAAGCGCTGGGAGGAGAAGTACGGGCTTGCCCTCAACGACGCGCTACTCGTGACCCTCTTCACGCTCGACGGCGTGCCGATGGTGTACAACGGGCAGGAGATCGCCGACACCGCGCCGCACAGCATCTGGTCGAACCGCTTCCACGGCAAATGGGGCATCGACTGGTCCCGGGCCTTCACGCCGGAGGGCGGCCACCGCCTCGCGCTCGTGCGCGCGCTCGGCCGGCTCCGCCACGACCACCCGTCCTTCTTCGACGCTCCGACGGAGTTTCTCAAGACGCCGTTCCCGCACGAGCTGTACGCCTTCCGCCGTCCGCTCGCGGACGGGACGGAGTGGCTCACCGCGGTGAATATTTCCGGGAAGGACCTGATCGTCACGGTTCCCGCCGGCTTCCACGCCATTCTCGCCGGGCCCGGCGCGACGCTCGACGCTGTCACCGGCCGCCTGCGCCTGCCGCCGCAGAGCTGGCTGCTGGGGGCGAAGGGCGTGCCGGAACTCGTCCGCCTGCCGCGCGGGTCACAGCGCCCGGAGGCGCGTTTCAATAGCGTTCAATCACACTGACGCCGGCTGCGGCCGGTCACTCGTCGTCGAGGCCGGTCGAGGTGGCGGCGATCAGCGCGCGGTACTCTTTGGCGAGTTGCTCGCACACCTTGGCGACGGTGAACTGACTGAGCACGCGCGTGCGGCCGGCAACGGCCAACGCGGCGGCCCGGGCGGGATCGGCCAGGAGCCCGAGCGTCTCCTCAGCCATGCGCAAAGGCTCGCCTCCGCGCACCAGGATGCCAGAGACGCCCTGCTCGATGATCGTGCAGGGGCCGCCCGATTCCGCAGCGATGACCGGCACCGAGGCAGCCATGGCTTCGCACAGCACACGGCCGAAGGGTTCGCCCAGCGCGGGGTGGAGCAACACGTCGAACGCGGGCAGGATCTGCGCCGCGTCGTCACTCGACGTGATCCAGTGGAATACGTCGGCCAAGCCGGCCTGGTCGACCATCTTCTCGAGCTGGCCGGCCCACCGGGCGTGCTCGTTGAACAGATTGCGCCCGACCAGAGCGAAGTGGACATCGGGACGCTGCCGCCGGATTTCCGCGGCGGCCATGACGAACGCATCGTGCCGTTTCCACGGAATGAGGTGCGCGACCATGCCGACAACCGGGACCTCCGCCGGCAGTCCAAACCGCTGGCGCGCCGCAGCTCGGCTCACGGAAGCGGCGCAGGCGGGGTCAATCCCGTTGCGGACCACCCGAATGCGTCCAAGGATGCGGGGCGAGAGAATTTCGACCAGATACTCGTCGATCGCCTCGGAAGCCGCGATGATCCTGGAGGCTTTTTTCGCCGCGTCGCGCGCGATGACGACCGGCAGCCGCAAATCGCGCACGTGCCACACCAGGGGAATATGGGAGAAGGTTTTGCGCGACGCCAGAAAGGCGGGCAGGCTGTTGGCGTGGATGATGTCCGGCTTGACGGCGCGAATGATCTGGCAGACCGTGCTCGGGGCGCGCATGAGTTTCGCGGCCGTGGAGAAAAGGCCCCAACCGCGGCGCGACGCCCGTACCGGCGAAACGGGAAAGACGGGAATTCCCTTGGACGAAAGACGATCAAACAGCGGCCCTTGAGGCACCGCTGCCACCACTTCAACCCCGCAAGCCGCCAAGCCGCCACACACTTCCAGCAGGCTGTACTGAGCGCCTCCGAGCTCCGATATCAGGTCAACCCACAAAACACGCATAGGTGAAAATATTAGGCTTCTGTGCCGTGAAAGTCAACAGCCTTAAGAGAAGAACTTAAGATCTTAAGAAGCCTCGGTCACCGTCACCCCATGCGGCTCGCCGCCGGGCTCGTGGCCGGCGGTGCCCCGGCGGGGGCGACGGCGGCGCGAACGGCGGCGCGGGCGGTCGCTCTCATCCTCCTCGGCGTCGCGCGGCATCTCGGCGCCTTCCGGCACGTCGGCCTGCTCCGGGCGCGGCTGGCGGGGGGCGTTTTGAGCCGTATGCTGCTCATACAGCGCCTGCCACTCGTTGAGGCAGGAAAGGTCGGCCTTCTCCGCAGTCAGCAGGATCCGCTGGAACGCCAACGCCTCTGGGAAGCCCGGATGGAAAAGAAAACGGTGTCCGCGCCCTTTGGCCGGTGAATCGGCGAACCGGCGCGGCACGTCCATCAACGCCTGGGCGGTGTAGAGGGTCGCCTTCGGGATATGGAGCCTTTGCGCCACGGCGTGCAACGCCTGCCGCGCGACATGCTGCCGGTTGACGCGGCTGTTCGGATAGCGCCGTTCCTCCTGGCGGAGCATCTCGAAAAAGAGCGGATAGTAGAGACAGGCCAGCCGCACGCCGTTGGAGAGGGCGGCGTTTGCGGGATCGACGTCGAGAGCGGCCAGATAGTTCCAGAGCGGCGACCGCTTGCCGCCGGAGGCGTCGATGTAGGCGCCGAGTTCAGGCAGCAGATCGTCCAGCAGATTGAACTCCCACAGCATCAGGAAAGCGGCGCGCGCCGAGCCGAAGGTAAAGAGCCGGAAGATCTCTTCGCAGACGCGCGGCACGGAGGCGTTGAGGATATCGGCATGGTATTTGAGGATGGCTTTGCAACTGGCGCGGTCGATCGTGAAACCCAGGCGCGCCGCGAACTTGACCGCCCGCATCATGCGCACCGGATCCTCGCGGAACCGGATGGTGGGATCGCCGATGCAGCGCAGCAACCGTTTTTCAAGATCCTTGAGACCGCCCACGTAGTCGATCACCGAAAACGTCTTGATATCGTAAAAAAGTCCGTTGACCGTAAAGTCGCGGCGCTTCGCGTCCTCCTCGGGCGAGCCGAACGTGTTGTCCTCGGTTTGATACAGGCCGTTCTCGCTCTCGGTAGCCTCGGGCTGGCGCCGGAAGGTGCTGGTCTCGATCACCTTGCGCCCGAAGACGATGTGCGCCAGGCGGAAGCGCCGTCCGATCAGAAAACAGTTGCGGAACTGGCGCCTGATCTCGTTCGGGCGCGCGTCGGTCCCGATGTCGAAATCCTTGGGCTGGCGGCCGAGCAGCAGGTCGCGCACGCTGCCGCCCACCAGATAGGCCGTGTACCCGGTGTTGGCCAGCCGGTACAGCACCTTGAGCGCGTCGGGGTCGATATTCGCGCGCGAGATGCCATGCGCGGCACGTTCGCGAATCACGGGCGAATTGCGTTTAAAGAATGAAATCATCGTATGTGTCGTTCGGTTTAGTCCAAAACAATTGCGGGTCAGTATGACAGAAAGCCGAGGCCGAAACAAGACGGTGTTTGAGCGCTTGAAACAAAGCACTTGCGTCACAGGCACAAGGTGCTATCATGAAACCTCATTTTTCGCCTTGCTGTGCAGTCATTGGACCGGACACGGCCGGGCGATGTTCAAAACCTGAGGAGTAACTGACATGGCGAAGATTGATTTTGGCGGTGTTGTGGAAACCGTCGTCACACGCAAAGAATATCCCTTGAAGAAGGCGCAGAAGGTCCTCAAGGATGAGGTCATCGCCATCATTGGCTATGGCGTGCAGGGCCCTGCGCAGTCGCTCAACATGCGCGACAACGGCGTCAATGTCATCATTGGCCAGGACAAGCGTTTCGCCGGCGACTGGAAGCGCGCGGTGAAAGACGGCTTCAAGCCGGGCAAGACGCTCTTCGATATCGAGGAGGCCTGCGAGAAGGCCACGATCGTCATGATGCTCGTGAACGACGCCGCGATCAAGCAGGTGTGGCCGCGCGTCGCGCCTTTCATGACCGCCGGCAAGGCGCTCTACTTCTCCCACGGTTTCGGCTTCGTCTATAACAGGCTGACGGGCGTCAAGCCCGGCGCGGACGTCGACGTGATCCTGGTGGCCCCGAAAGGCTCGGGCACCTCGGTGCGCCGCAACTTCCTCGCGGGCGTCGGCATCAACTCCAGCTTCGCCGTGGCGCAGGACGCGACCGGCATGGCGCTCGACCGCACCTTGGCGATCGGCATCGCGGTGGGCTCGGGGTACCTCTTCCCGACCACGTTCGAGCATGAGGTCACCTCCGACCTGGTCGGAGAGCGCGGCGTGCTGATGGGCGCGCTGGCCGGCATCATGGAGGCTCAGTACGACGTGTTGCGCAAGAACGGCCACAGCCCCTCCGAAGCGTTCAACGAGACGGTTGAGGAGCTGACCCAGAGCCTCATCCGCCTGGTCGACGAGAACGGCATGGACTGGATGTACTCGAACTGCTCGGCCACGGCGCAGCGCGGCGCGCTCGACTGGAAGCCGAAGTTCAAGAAGGCGACGCTGCCGGTCTTCAAGGACCTTTACGAGGCCGTGAAGAGCCAGAAGGAGGCGCGCCACGTCATCAAGGTCTGCGGCACCGCCGACTACAAGCAGAAGCTCGACGCGGAACTCAAGGTGATGCGCGAATCCGAGATGTGGCAGGCCGGCGCGGCCGTGCGCGCGCTGCGCCCGCACGAGAAGGCCAAGGCCAACGCCGACAAGGCGACCGGCGTCAAAGGCCGCGGCGCCAACTGAGTCTGGCGACCGCCGTTTGACCCCAACACCCGATAGGCGCGGCCTGAAAGCCGTGCGTGTCGGGTGTTTTTTAGTCAATGCCCAGCGCGCGCATCTTGCGGAAGAGCGTGGTCTTGTGGATGCCCAAAGCCCGGGCTGCGGCCAGGCGGCGGCCGCCGCTCCGGCCGAGCGCCGCACGGATCGCCTGCGCATCGAGCGCGTCGCGCGCTTCTCGCAGACGCGCACCGCGCGTTCCGACCGCTGGCGTGCGCATGTCGGGGCCAGTGAGGTTTTCCGGCAAATGGACCAGTTCGATCCGCCCGTCGCTGCACAAGACAAAGGCGCGTTCAATCACGTTCTCAAGTTCGCGCACGTTGCCCGGCCAGTCATGCGCCATCAGCAGGGACAGCGCCTCCGGGGCAAGCCCCTCGATGCGCTTGTCCTGCAACCGGTTGAAGCGCGTGATGAATTGCGCGGCCAGCAGGGGGAGGTCCTCCATCCGTCCGCGCAAAGGCGGCAGCTCGACGCGCACGACATTGATGCGATAGTAGAGATCCTCGCGGAACGCGCCCTCCCGGCAGCGCGCCAGCAGATCCCGATGGGTCGCCACGATGATGCGGACATCGGCCTTCTCTGAACGGGTCGCGCCCAGCGGCTCGTAAACCCGATCCTGCAGCACGCGCAGCAGCCGGACCTGGAGGGCCGGGCTGACCTCGCCGATCTCGTCCAGAAAGAGCGTCCCCCCCCGGGCCAACGCGAAGCGACCGGGCTTGTCCTTGCCCGCGCCGGTAAACGCGCCGGCCTTGTAGCCGAACAGCTCGGATTCCAGCAGCGTGTCGGGCAGCGCGCCGCAGTTGACCGCCACAAACGGGGCGTCGGCGCGCGGGCTCAGTTCGTGCAAGGTCCGAGCGACCCGCTCTTTGCCAGTGCCGGTCTCGCCCTGCACCAGCACCGTGCTGGGGCTTGCCGCGATCGCGGGCAACACCTCGAACAGCCGTTGCATCACCGGGCTGCGGCTGACCAGCCCGCCGGCCTTGAAACGGCCTTCCAGTTCCCGCCGCAACGCATCCAGCTCAGACAGGTCGCGAAACGTCTCGGCCCCGCCGATCACGTCCCCGTGCCGGTTCTTGAGCACGGCCGTTGAAATGCTGATCGGGATGCGCTCGCCCTCGGCGTTGATGATGTAGGCGGAGCGGCCGATCACCGGGCAGCCCGTTTGCAACGTTTTCTGCAGGGCGCAGGCGGCCCCGCACAGGCTCGAGCGGAAGACGTCGGCACAGGGGCGCCCGATCGCCTCGCGGCGCGGCACGCCGGTGATGCGCTCGGCCGCCCGGTTGAACGAAGTGACCCGCCACTGCGCATCCACCGTGAACACGCCGTCGGAAATGCTTTCCAGAATCGCCTCGGTTACAACCGGATCCGCGCCGTCCGGCTGCTGTGCTGGGTGCCTTTTCATGGTTTTCATGTCGCGCGGGTATTTTAGCACAACCGCCGCAGATCCGCCACCGGCGCGTCTCCGTTCTGTTGGCGCCGCACCCTACTCTTGATCTTCTGAACGCCGGCTGTCGGCCCCATATTTGAGCCCGATGCCTGAGATTCCTCTTGTCACGCACACCGGATTCACTTACGCTTAACGTCATGGTGTGCATGGCGTAACTTTCACCCCGATTGCGAAACAACAATGAAGCCTTTTATCCTTGTGGCGTGTCTGGCTGGCGTGTCGGCCTGTGGACTGACGGAACGCGCGTTTGCGCAGAGCGGCGGAATGGTGCCGCTGCCGCGGCAGCCGGCCGACGCCGGCCTTGAGATCACAGCGGACAAATTCGAGGTGGACCAGAAGAGCGGCTGGACCACGGCCACCGGCAACGTGCGCATCAAGACCGGCGAGCACGAGATGAGTGCCGACCGCGTGCGCCTGCATCAGGGGCAGGGCGATGTCCAGGCCCGCGGCAACGTGGTCCTGCGCCAGCGCGGGTTCGGCGCCTGGACCGGCGATTACATCGAGTACAACTACAAGACAGGCAAAGGGCTCACAGGTCTCGGCGAACTGCAGGCCGGCGTCTTTCACATCGGCGCGAAAGAGGTGACGCGCCGCGAGGACGGCCGATTCGACGCCCGCTATGCCGAGATCACCACCTGCACCAACAGCCCGGGCCACCGCCACTGGCGCATGACCGGCCACGCGCGCTACAAGGACAACGATTATGTCGAGGTCTTCGACGCCGTGCCTTGGCTGTTCGGCGTGCCGTTCGCCTATCTCCCCTACTGGTTCCGCGACCTGGACACGCATTACGGATTCCGCCTGGTGCCCGGCTACACCTCGCGCTGGGGGGCCTATCTGCTGGGCGGCTATGTCTACAACATCTATGAGTCGCCGCATGAGGCCGGTCCCAAGCTGGACGGCACCACGCACCTCGATTACCGCACCCTGCGCGGCGTGGCCGTCGGCCAAAACCTGCGCTGGGACCTCAAGGAACGCGGACGCGGCAAGCTTGAAACGTACTACGCCTGGGACCAGGATCCGCCTGACGACAGGCGCGACATGAACTGGATGTCAGACATGGAGGACGAGCGCTACCGTTTCCGGCTGTTCCACGAGGCCGACCTCACGCCGCGCGACCAGTTCATCCTGCGCGGCACGATCAACAGCGATTCCGAAATGCGCCACGACTTTTTCGAGAACGAGAACCGCGGCGAAAGCACGCCGATGAACTTCGTCTCTCTGGCGCATCGCGAGCACACCTGGGCGGCCGGCGCGATGGTGAGCGGCCCCCTCAACGATTTCTACGCCGGCGTGGCGCGTTTGCCCGAAGGCTGGCTGAATGTCATGCCCCAACCGCTTTTCGGCTCGGGCCTGAATTACGAGAGCCAGACGCGTGCCGGCATTCTCAACCGCGACGCCGCCCGCTATGAGCGCGCCCTGCCGGACTTCATGTACTATCCGGGCTCTTGGGCCGACTACAATCTGACGCGCGCGGACACCGCCCACCGCGTGACCGCACCGATGAAAATCGGCGACGCGCTCAGCATCGTGCCGCGCGCCGGCTACCGCGCCACCTGGTACTCGGACGCCGAGTTTGACAGCAATGTCAGCCGCCACTCCGCGGACCTCGGCATTGAGGCTTCCACGCGGGCGACCGCCGATTTCGCCAACGGCTATCGCCACGTCGTCGAGCCCTATCTCGATTACAGCTACCAGCCCACACACTTCGACCTCGACAACGGACGCGCCTACAGCTTCGACCGTTTTGACCGCTCGATCGAGTGGTTTGACCAGTTCGGCATGGACGGCACATGGCTCCCCTACGACTGGCACGGCGTGCGGCCCGGCATCCGCAACCTGCTGCAGGCGCGCGACGCCAAGGGGCGCATGCGCACCGTGCTCGACTGGGACGTCTACACCGCCTTTCAGTTCGAGGGCGACGGCCCGCTCGACGAGGAGGGCCTGCGCATGGCCGGCAGCCGGCTGCTCGTCACGCCCAGCGACGCGCTCGACATCAAGGCGCAGGGGGAATGGGATCTTGAGGAAAAAACCTTCGCCTATGTCGACCTTAGCGCATTCTACAAGCTGAACGAGAATCTCCGCTTCGGCGGCGGCTACCTCGCGCGCGACCACCAGTTGTACGACTACGATGTCTCGCCGGTTATGCAGTGGAACCGCATCAAGGAGAACTTGCTGTATGGCGGCCTCACGCACGATGTCAACGACACCTGGTCGTGGAGCGTTTACACGCGCTACGACCTGCGCTACAACGAATTGGACGAGGTGGGCGGTTATATCCAATACAGCCTCGACTGCCTGGTCTTCCAGGTCCGCGCGGCGTATGTCAACGATTTCGAGCGCATCGACCGGGTCAGCGAGCGCGAAGACGACTTCCGCATCGCCATCATGATGTGGCTGCGCGCGCAGAACCGCACGCCGGACGACGAGTGGCTCACCTGGTAAACCGAGAGGCACCGCGCCGTCAGAAGGGCACGCTTGTACCGCTTTAGATGGATGCGCCCGCAGGCGGCGTCGGCATGCCGCCTTTTTTCGGCATGCGGATCACGAAGAGCGCGCCGCCGAGATCAGAGCGCGCCACGGTGACCTCGCCGTCGCACGCATTGGCAAACGCCTTGACCGCCAGAAGCCCCAATCCGTTCCCCTCCGGCTTGCTGGTAAAACAAGGCTGGAAAATCGCGTCCATCTGCTCAGGCGGCACGCCGGGGCCGCTGTCGTGCACCTCCAGCGCCACGGCCTCGCCCCGGTCAAGGACGCGCAGCAGGATCCGCCCGCCCGCGCCCGCCGCCTGGCCGGCATTGACCAGCAGATTCACCACGGCTTCGTCGAAGAGCATGGTGTTGACCCGCAGGACAACATCGACAGCCCCCTCGTGACGGATCTCGCACCGGATCAGGTCCGGGTGCTTGCGGACCAAGGCGACCAGCCGTGCCACTTCGTCCTGGAGATGAACCTCGTCCTCCTTCTCGGGCAGGCCCTGCTTCGCCGAAGCGGCCACGCGCCGGGCGAGCTGCGACACGTTCTCCATCCCTTTTTCAAAGGCTTTGCGCATGATCACCAGCGTCTCGTCGCCGTTTTCAACCTCCTTGAGCCCCTCCGCCAACCCGTACAGCGACATCAGCAGATTGTTGAGATCGTGCGCCATCGATGCGGCAAACATCGCGGCAACCTCTTTGCGCTCGGCCTGCAGGAGCGACTTCTCCTGCATGGAAATGATCGTCTCCTGGCGACGGATGCTCTTCAGGAACAACAGGCAGATGAGGTAGAATAACAGACCTGAGACCAGAACAAAGCCAATCCCCTTGTAAATCTCGATGAGCGCCAACTGCTCTGCGGTGACAGCGAGCGACGCCGCCAACCGCCCGGACACGATGATATAAAAGCAGCAGAGAACAATGTACAAGAGCGCACAAGCCGCAGCCATCATCTTGCCGCTGTCTTGTATGCGTCCCTGCATCCGCACGATGTCCCTGAAAACCAGCATGTCCTGCGAGCGTTTTTTCATGGCTCCCGTCCTCAACACACGGTTTGAAGTCGACCGCGCGCGAACGCGCGACCTGCGGCTTTTGCGATATCGTAGCACAGACCGGTACCCCCGGCAATCGTTGCGCACACGATAATTCGTGTTTGTTCTGGAGGGGTTGGCGGAAACCGGGTATGATTCTCGCATACGGAAAAGGAAGGGGTGTATGGACACGGTCGTTATTCAGAACGTCTCGAAACGCTTTGGGAACACGCTGGCGGTCGACAACCTCTCTCTGGCCGTTCATCCGGGTGAGATCCTGGGGTTCCTGGGAACGAACGGCGCAGGCAAGACCACGACGATCAAGATGCTGCTCGGGCTGCTCTCGCCCGACAGCGGGCGCGTCCGTGTGCTGGGCGGTGATCCCTGCGCGCCCGCGGCGCGCAGCCGCATCGGGTATATGCCGGAAACCGCCACGTACTACCCGTATCTGAACCTGCGCGAACTGCTCTTTTTCTACGGCGGGCTCTGCGGCATGACGCGCTCCGCAGTCCGCGCCCGCGCGGAGATGCTGATCGAGCGCGTCGGGCTCGGCGCGGCGGCCGGTCGGCTGCTGCGCACCTATTCCAAGGGCATGCTGCAGCGCGCCGGCATCGCCCAAGCGCTGCTGCACGACCCGGATCTCCTGATTCTCGACGAGCCGCTCACCGGCCTTGACCCGCTGGCGCGCATCCACTTCCGCGACATGATCCTGGATCTGCGCGAACAGGGCAAGACCGTCTTCTTCTCGTCGCACGAACTCTCCGAAGCCGAACTGATCTGTGACCGCGTCGCCATCCTGAAGCAGGGCGCGCTGGTGGTGTGCGGCGCGATGCAGGCGCTCGCCGGCGACGGCGGGCAGAACCTCGAACGCGTCTTCTTGAAAGTGCTGGAGGCCGACACGGCCCGGGAGGTGCCGGCATGATCCTCCGCCTGCGTCAACTGGCGGCGCTCGCCATGCTCGCCGTTCTGGAACTTTACCGCCGCAAGGACCTCTTTGTGGTCTTCCTGCTGGCCATGGTGATTCTCCTGCCGCTGGCCTTTTTTGAGCCGTTCGGCGTGAGCGGCGCCAGCCGCTACATCAACGAGTTAGCCCTGCTGCTGATCTGGATCTTCTCGATCATCATCGGCCTCGGCGTTTCGGCCCGCCTCTTCCCGCCAGAATTTGAGAGCCGCACGATCTACCCGCTTCTGGCCAAACCGGTCGGCCGCGGCACGGTCCTCTTCGGCAAGTACCTGGGCGGGCTCGGCGCCTCGGTCTCCGCGCTGCTGGTCTTTTATCTGGCCTACGCCTTGCTGGCCGGCGTGCGCCAGGGCGCGTGGTTCACGCCGGTGCTGCTGCAGGCCTTTTTGCTGCACGTCGGTTTCATGACGGTCCTGTCGTCTCTGGCCCTGCTGGGATCGCTCGTGCTGACCCCGTCGGCCACGCTGACCCTGTGCGGACTGACGACTGCGGGCATGCTTGCCTTCGGACAGCGCCTGCCCGCGCTGGCCGCCGCGCAAACGGGGCCGGGCCGCTCGGTCCTCCTGACGATCCATTGGCTCGCCCCGCACCTTGAATTTTTTGACATGCGACAGCGCGTCGTGCATGCGTGGCCCTGCGTGGACGGATGGGCCTGCGCGGCCGTTCTCGGCTACGCCGCCTGTTATGCGGCGCTCTGCCTGGCGCTGGCCAGCCGGGCCTTCCGGCGCAAGCGACTCTGAGAGGACCGCATGACGCACCGCTTCGATCTTCCGGCTCTTGCTGCAGGCGCGCTGCTGACGCTCGTCTGGGGCTCGCTCATGCCCACCCTGTTCGCCGGACGGCTGCCTCAGGCCGCCGGAGAGGACATCATGGCCATGTTGCTGGGCGACGCGCGCCAGGTGCTCAGCGCCGCCATGCTGACCAAGGCCGACGACTATTTTCATGGGGGTGCCCAGCACAGCGACTGCACACACGGGCTCGCCGGACCGCAAGGCGGTGCGCACGCGCATGACCACGGGCATCCTGAAAGCCATGCCGACGAACACCCTCCCGACGGCAACGCCCCGGACGCGCCGGCCTCCCGCGACCCCTGGGCCTGGCTCAACGCGCGGGTGCATGTCCAAGCGCACCGACACACCGAGGGCGAAGACGCGCGCGAACTGCTGCCGTGGCTGTGGGCCGCCTGCCGCACGTCACCGAGCAACATCCAGGCGTTCGAAAGCTCAGCTTATGTGCTGGAGCGCATGCTGAAACGGCCCCTCGAAGCCCTGGCGCTGCTTGAAGAGGGAACCCGACTGAATCCGTCGAATGCGGCGATCGAGGTCTCGCTCGGCGAACTGGCCCTTCACTCTTTGAAAGATCCGGTCCGTGCCGAACAGGCCTTCGAAGCCGCGCGCACCAAATGCCGGCCGGCCCCCGGCGAGGCCGGCGACGATGACCGCTTCCTGCTGGGCCGCATTCTGTTCTATCTGGGCTATCTGGCCCGACAACGCGGCGAC
>MWEJ01000064.1 GCA_002071025.1 Verrucomicrobia bacterium ADurb.Bin070
GCCGTCGCAGGCCAGCGACCAGCGCGCGTCGAAGGCGGCCGCGTCGGTGAAGGCGAAGCGGTTCCACACCTCGACCGTGCCGGCGGCCGCGTTCTCGGCCGCGACCACCAGATTCTGGTGGACGCGCTTGACCTCGACCAGCTTGGGCGTCATCTTGCGGTCCGGGGTGATCACGCCGTTGCAGACAAAGTTGCCGTCGTTGGGTTTGTCGTCAAAGTCGCCGCCATACGCCAGGTAGCGCTCGCGCGTGCCGTCGGGGAGCACGCGGTCGGTGTACTTCCAGACCGCTTGGTCGATCCAGTCCCAGATGCAGCCGCCGGCGAGCGAGTCGCTGGAGTAGAACGCCTCCCAGTACTCCTTGAAGTTCCCCATCGCGTTGCCCATCGCATGCGCGTATTCGCACAGGAAGAACGGCTTCGCCGTGTTCTTGCCGCGCTCATACACCCAGTCGACGGTCGGGTACATGTGGCTGTCGACATCGACGATCTCGTTGGCGCGCTCATAGTGCACCGGGCGCGTGGGGTCCAGCGCCTTGACGGCGTCGTAGGCCGCCTTGAAGTTTTTGCCGGGGCCGGCTTCGTTGCCGAGCGACCACATGAAGATCGAGGGATGGTTCTTGTAGTTCTCGACCTGGTTGACGTTGCGCTCGACGTGCGCCTTCTCCCACGAGGCCACATGGCTCAGCGACTCCTTCTCGTAGCCCATGCCGTGCGACTCGACATTCGCCTCGCCGACCACGTAGATGCCGTAGCGGTCGCAGAGCTGGTACCAGAAGTAGTGGCAGGGATAGTGCGAGGTGCGGACCGTGTTGATGTTATTTTGCTTGAACAGCAGGATGTCCTTGAGCATCTCCTCGCGCGACACCGTGCGCCCGTTCTCCGGGGTGGTCTCGTGGCGGTTGACGCCCTTGAATTTGATAGCCTGGCCGTTGAACAGGATTTTGCCGTCGCGGATCGCGACGCGGCGGAAGCCGACCTTGCAGGTGCGCACGTCCTGCGATCCGTCGGCGCCGGCGAGGGTGAGGACCAGCGTGTAGAGATAGGGGTCTTCCGCCGACCACAGGCGCGGCGCCAGCTCCTGGCCGGGCGGTGTTTCGCAGTGGGCGACGGCGTCGGCGCCGTCGGCCGTCAGCGCGAGCCGCAGCTCGGGCAGCGTGGCGACGCGGCTGAAGCCTGCGTCAAAGAGATCGCCCTTCACGGTTGCGGCCGCAGCCTTCCCGTTCAGCGCGCGCCCCTTGGCGGTGAGATGCAGCACGGCACTCTTGAAGTCGGCGGCGAGCTGGGTGGTCACGCTGAAATCGCGCAGCTCGGCCGGCGGCGGCGAGAAGAGCGAGACATCGCGGTAGATGCCGCTGAAGCGGAACATGTCCTGGTCCTCGAGGTAGGAGCCGTCCGACCAGCGGTAGACCTCAACGGCCAGCGTGTTCTCGCCGGGCTTGAGGTGCTTCGTCAGGTTGAACTCGGCGGGGAGTTTGCTGTCCTCGCTGTAGCCGACATACGTGCCGTTGACCCAGAGGTAGAAGGCGGAGTAGACGCCATCGAAGCGGATGAAGACCGGGCGTCCCTGCCAGGCGGCCGGCACGGTGAAGCGCTTGAGGTAGGAGCTGACCGGATTGTATTCGGTGCCGATCAGCGGCGGCTTGCGCTGGTGCGGGTAGCGGATGTTGGTGTAGATCGGGATACCGTAGCCGCGCATCTCCACGCAGCTCGGCACATCGATCGTGAACCAGCGCGAGGCGTCGAAGCCGGGCGTGTGGAAATCGGCCGGGCGCTCGTCCGGGCTGCCGCTCCAGCAGTACGTCCAGTCGCCGTTCAGCAGCACGCGGTAGGGGGTGTCGGGCTCCTCGGCGGTCAGCGCGTCGGCGGCTTTGGCCAGCGGGAAGCTGGCGGCGCGGGCCGGTTCGCGGTTGACGGCGTTGACCTGCTCGTTCTCCCATTCGCGGGCGACGGCGGCGTTCAGGCAGAGGGCAGCGGCAGCAAGACAGAACCATTTCATGTGCATGGGATATTCTCCAATCGGGTGATCACTTCGGCGCAGAGTATAGCGCACCCGTTCGCGGCGAACAAGCGAACGCGGTTCTTAGACTTGACGCCCTGCGGCCGACCCGTCATTCTTGTGCGCATGCTCAAAGACGGACATATCCGCCTGCTGCCGATCCACGTCGCGAACAAGATCGCGGCCGGCGAGGTGGTGGAACGGCCGGCCTCGGTGGTGAAGGAGTTGATGGAGAACGCCATCGACGCCGGCGCCACGCGGGTCGATGTGACCGTCACCGCGGGCGGCCGCAAGCTGATTGAGGTGCGCGACAACGGCTGCGGCATGGGCCGCGACGACGCCCTGCTCAGCATTGAGCGGCAGGCGACCAGCAAGATCCGCGACGTGGATGATATCGAGCGGATCGACACGCTTGGCTTTCGCGGCGAGGCGTTGCCTTCGATCGCTTCGGTCTCGCGCTTCACGCTCAAAACGCGCCGTGCCGCGGACGATGCCGGCACCGAGTTGGTGGTCGTGGGCGGCAGCCTGCACGATGTGCGCGAGGCCGGCGTGCCGGTCGGCACCACGCTCGCTGTGCGTGACCTCTTCTTCAACGTGCCGGCCCGCCGCAAATTTCTGCGCGCCTTCCAGACGGAACAGGCGCACATCCGCTCGGTCTTCACGCTGCATGCCCTGGCGCATCCCGAGATTGGCATGAGCCTTACGGCGGATGGCCGCGAGCTGGCGCGCCTGCCGCCCGGCGCCACGCTGGAGGAGCGCGCGCGCGATCTCTTCGGCGCCGACTTCTGCGCGGGTCTGCGGCCGATCGAGCGCACGCTCGGCGACCTGCGCGTCTACGGGTTTGCCGGGCTGCCGACCCAGACGCGCAACGATCGCAGCGAGCAGTATGTCTTCATCAACCGCCGGCCGGCCACCGCGCCGGTCATCGCCTACGCCCTGCGCGAGGCCTATCCGCCGCTGGAGGGCGACCGCAAGCCGATCGTGCTGCTCTTCATCGAGATGCCGCCCGGGGGCGTGGATGTCAACGTGCATCCGACCAAGCGCGAGGTGCGCTTCCACAAGCCGGTGGAGGTGCGCGAGGCGCTAATCAGCGCCTTGACCGACGCGCTTGGCATCGCGCGCAAGCGCAGGAACGACGGGGGCGCGATCATTGCCCCGGCGGCCGACACGCGCGAGGAGGCGCGGGGCGAGCAGGCCGTTGTTTCGTTGAGGACCCTGGTGCCAGAAGCTGCGGCGCAGCCCTTTGCGTATCCCGCGCCCGTGCCGCTCCCGCCGGCGGCCGCGTTCCGTCCTCCCATCCCGGTGCCGGTGCCGTCGCCCTCGGTTCCGCCCGCCGTCGCGCTGCCGCCGTCCGGCCAGGGGCTGCCGCTCTTTGCGGATCCGCAGGAGGGCTCGCCGTGGCGCTGGTGCCGAGTGCTGGGCCAGGTGGGCGGCCGCTATCTGCTGCTGGAGACGGACGGCGGCACGGTGACGGTCGATCCGCGCGCGGCGCGCGAGCGGGTGCTGTATGAGCGGTTGATGGACAGCGCACGGCGCGGCGAGACGCTGTCGCAGCGCCTGCTGCTGCCAGAGACGGTGCAACTCGCGCCTGCCGATGCCGCACGCCTGCGCAAGCATTTGTCGGTCGTACAGGGGATGGGATTCGGTGTGGAGGAGTTCGGCAACGACCACTTCATTGTCGAAGCGCTGCCTGACGCGCTGGCCGCGGTCTCCTGCCGAGAGCTGCTGGGCAACATCGCGCACGACCTCGAGAGCGCCGGCACGCGGCGCGGTGCGGAGAAGTGGCGCGAGGAACTGGTCGCCAAGGCCGCCTGCCGCGCCGCCGCCGGCAGCGGAGAACCGTTGAACGAGGACGCGGCTGAGAAACTGGTGCACGACTTGGCCGCCACGCGCATGCCCTACACCTGTCCGCGCGGCCGTCCGACCATGATCTTCACGTCGTACCGCGAGCTGGAGCGCAAGTTCGGCCGATGATCAACCCTCCCGCCCCGGAACCAGAAACCCGGAACCAGAACCCCGCTCATTCATTGAACGGGGCGCGTGAGGATCCGGTGCAAGGCTTGGCCGAAGAGCGTCCCCTGACGCATCATGCCGAGATCGTTGGGATGACAGCCGTCCACGGTGCCCTCGCCGTCGTGGCCGAGCATCTCACGGGCTTCCAGGTAGTGCAGCTCCGCCCACTTGGCGCCGTCTTCGGCCTTCAGCTTCTCATACAGTGCGCGCAGGATGGCCGCCTTGGAGGTGGGGGCCCGCCCGAAGACGTTGCAGTCCTCCGCCAGCAGGATCGGAGTGGCGGGCCGTTTGTCGCGCAGGGCGCGGATGAAGGGTTCGGCGCGCTCGCGGACCAGATCGTCGTTCATGTTCCAGAGGCAGTCGAGCACATAGACGGAGGCGTCGATCTCGGCGATCAGGTCGCAGAGCGCGATCTCCATCTTGCCGCTGCCGGAAAAACCGAGGTTGACCACCGGCGCGTCGGCCAGCCGACCGGCGATCGCGGTGAAGGCCATGCCGGGGCGCGAGGCGCAGGCGCCGTGCGTGATCGAGGTGCCGTAGAAGACGACCGGCCGCGTCTGGCCGTTGGCGCGCGGAGGCGGCGTGCGGAGGGCGCGGCCTTTGGGGATGCCCACCTCGACCCGCGCGGTCCCGTTGTAGAGCGGCAGATAGAGCAGGCACTCGGCGTTCGGCGTGATGGCGATCTCGACGGTATTGGTGACGGCCGCGGGGCGCCCGTTCTTGACGAAGCGCCAGCCCGCGGGCGTGCGCTGATAAAGGTCCACGCCGCTGACGCCGGTGGCCGGCATGTGCGGCATGGCCAGCGCGGCGTTGCGCACCGCCCAGCGCACGGTCACCCGGTTCGCGTCGGTCACGAAACGCAGCGCCATGCCGGCCGAGTGGCGGCTCAAGCCCCACACGCTGGACGGCACGGCGGTCTGGGCGCGCGCGGGCAGGCGGTCGTAGTAAACGTCCGTGTCTTGGAAAGCCCGGCCCTCGATCGGCAGCGAGGGGCCGTCGAACCAGACCGTCTGGCCGGCTGCATCCTCGCGCCCCTGAAGGTCAGCCGCCTGAGCCGACAACGCCGCCGCCCAGATCATGCCGCCGATGCTCACCCAGCCCTGTTTCATCATACGCCTCCAGTCGGTGGACCCACACACGGAGCGAGCCGCGCGGCTGCGCGGCTCGTTCAAACAAACACGATCCCTTCAGGCAGCGCATGCGCCCGGATCAGTTCTTATGACGGTAGATGATGCGCCCCTTGGTCAGATCGTAGGGCGAGATCTCCAGCGTCACCCTGTCGCCCGCCGCGATCTTGATGAAGAACTTACGCATCTTGCCGGAAATGTGAGCCAGCACTTCGTGCCCGTTTTCCAGTTTCACCTTGTACATGGTGGCTGGCAGCACCTTGACCACGACTCCAATCACTTCAATGGCATCATCACTCGGCATAGCTCTCCGTCCTTAGGGTTAAAATCACCCCGTACTGTAACACGGCGGACGGGAGGATGACAAGTCTTGCCGCAATCAAAAAAAAGACCTGTTGCGGGCGCGGCTCTTTGCGTTACACTGAAACAACACTTACAGGCGGCGGCTTCCTTCTGACGCAGCCGCATGAACCACGTAAAACGTTGCGGAGTTATGGACAACACAGCACTTCTTTCACGCGCCCGGCAGGTCCTCGACATTGAGATTGAGGGTCTGCGCAGCGCGCAGGCCGCGCTGGGCGAGGGTTTCGTCGCCACGGTGCGCCTGTTGCTCGACACCCTTGAAAACGGCGGCAAGATCGTCGTTACCGGCGTCGGCAAAAATCTGCACATTGCGGAAAAGCTCTCCGCCACACTGGCCAGCACCGGCTCGACCAGCGTGGTCATGAACCCAATCCAGGCGATGCACGGCGATCTCGGCATGATCGCGGATCAGGACGTGCTGCTCGCGCTCAGTTTCTCGGGCGAGTCCGACGAAGTCATCAAGCTGATTCCGGCCGTGCGCCGTCTCGGTATCCGCGTGATCGGTATGGTGGGTAATCCCGATAGCACCCTCGCCCGCCTGAGCGACACCGTGCTCGGCGTCTGCATCGGGCAGGAAGCCTGTCCCTTCGGCATGGCGCCGACCACCAGCACGACCGCCACGCTGGCCGTGGGTGACGCGCTCGCCATGGTTCTGATCGAGGCCCGCCACTTCAACAAGGAGCGCTACGCCCGTCTACATCCCGCCGGCGCGATCGGCCGCGCGCTGGTGCTGCGCGTGCGCGACATCATGCGCACCGGCGAGCACATGGCCCGCGTGGCGCTCGACGCCACGGTCATGGACGGCATCATGGCCATGACCGCCGCCAAGAGCGGTGCCGCCCTGGTTGCCCACGCCGACGGGCGCCTGGCCGGCATTTTCACGGACGGCGACCTGCGGCGGCTTCTCGCCGAAGGTCAGGCGATTTTGCAGCGCCCCATTCAGGATGTCATGACGCAGCGGCCGGTCTCGGTGACGGATGACGCCTACGCGGTGGATGTGCTGCGCGTCTTCGAGAAGTACAAGATCGATGATCTGCCGGTGGTCGATGCCGGCGGGGGGCTGGTCGGCTACGTGGACATTCAGGACCTGCCGAAAATGAAGGTCATGTGAACCGCCGGCGCGCGCCTTGCGTTTACACTAGGTAGCGGCCGGCCGGGCGCCGGACGCGCTGTTTGCCGCCCCGCGCGGTTCATGATCCGAGGGTGTTATGGTTTTTCTTGCACAGAGTTCTCCGGATGCCGCCCAAGGTCTTTTCGACGCCGCGTTCGCCCTGTTCGACCGCGGCGGCCCGGTGATGTGGCCGATTCTGGTCTGCTCGCTGGTCGCCCTGGCCGTGACCTTCGAGCGCCTCTTGGCCTTCTGGAAATACAACACGGCCAACTTTTATTTCCGCAACCGGCAGAAAGAGGTGCTCGGCCTGACGCGGGACGGCCGCTTCGACGAGGCGCGCACGGTCGCCCGCGCGGCGGACTCGCCGATCTGCCGCATCTTCGGCAGCGCGCTGGAGAACCGCGCGGCCGGCTTTCTGGAGACGCTCGAAGCCGCCTCACAGCTTGAGCTGGATCACCTGCGCCGCGGCCTTTCCGTGCTCGACACGACCATCACCGTGGCCCCGATGCTCGGCATTCTGGGCACGGTCACCGGCATCATCAACACCTTCAACATGCTGAACGCAGCCGGCATGGAGAATCCCACCGGCGCCACGGCCGGCATCGCCGAGGCGCTCATCACCACCGCCGCAGGTCTGGTGGTGGCGATCTGCTGCCTCTTTCCGTTCAACTTCCTGGTGGCGCAGCTCAAGCGCCGCACAACGGAACTCGAACAGGCGGCCCACCACTTTGAGCTGGCCTACAATACCGGGCTCGCGAAGTCCGCTCCGCCCCCGCAATGACTGCGGCACCGGACCGTGCCGTACAAGGAGAGCACCATGCGACTGAACTCAGGGTATGAGGACCGCAAGGCCCGCATGGAGATGATTTCCCTGATGGATGTCATGTTCCTGATTCTCGTGGTCTTCGTTTACGCGGTCTTCTCGATGTCCGTACACCGCGGCCTCAAGGTGGATCTGCCGTCGGCGCGCGGCACCCTGCTCAAGGGCGAGAGGCTTGTCATCACGGTGTCGGCCGACAACGCGCTGGCCTTGAACAAAGAGCCGATGGCGCTCAACGAGCTGGTGCTTGCCACGGTCACGCGCTGGCGTGAGAACCCCGTCCCGGTGCTGATCAGCGCCGACCGCGCCGCCGCGCTCGGCACCGGCATCGAACTGCTCGGCAAACTCAAAAACGGCGGCGTGGAGCAGGTGGCGTTCCAGGTGAGCGGGGAAGCCCCCACGCCGCGCTGACCGCGCCCGCGCCAGGCAGAACGCATGATTTTTTCAAACGACCATCTTGTCAGCTTAACGCTCTCGGCGGCCGTGCATCTCGTGGGCCTGCTGCTGCTGGGCGACGCCGCGCGCCGGCCGCTTGACGCGCCGGCCGACGCCGTGCCCGAACTGCTGATCGCCTCGGTTCAACTGACCCTTTCCGAGACGGAGCCCGCCGCGCCCGGGGCGGTTGCCGCGCCGGCGCAGCCGGAAGCGCCGCCCCTCGCCATGCCCGAACCCGAGCCAGAGCCGCCGCAGCAGATGCCCGAGAAGCAGGATTTTGCCGACGTGCTGCCCGACCTGCCGCTGCCGCCGCCCGAGCCGGACCCCGAGCCACAACCTGCGCCCGTCCCGGACCCGCCGCCCGCGCCCAGGCCTCCGCCGCCCGCGCCTGTCCCGCCGCGGCCGCCTGCTGCGCCGCCGGCGCCCGCCGAGCCGGCGCCGCCAACTCCCGGGCCTTCTGTGGAATCTTCCGAGGCGGCGGGAGACGGCGGCGCGGCAGGTCATGTTGACGCGCGGCCCTCGCTGGACCGGCCGATCCGCCCGGTCTATCCGCTCGGCGCGCGACGGCGGGGCGAGGAGGGCACCGTGGTGCTGGATGTGAAGGTGGCGGCGGACGGCCGCGCCGCAGGCGTGACGTTGGTCCGCTCCAGCGGCTTTCCGGAATTGGACCGGTCCGCCGAACGCGCGGCGGCTCAGGCGCGTTTCAATCCCGCGACGCGCGGCGGCCGCCCGGTGGAATCGGCCGCGCGCCTGACGCTCGTGTTCCGCCTGCGCGATTTATAAATGCGCGGAACATGGTGCGCCTGGCGGGGGTCGAACCCACAACCTTTGGCTTCGGAGGCCAACACTCTATCCAGTTGAGCTACAGGCGCAAAAAAGTGGGTGTATATTAAAAGCTGGTGCCGCAAACTGCAAGCCCGATGTTTGGCCTCCTGATGTTTGGCCTGACGTTTTCCATACCGTTCGGTGCCAAAGATTGTTATGATGATCCACAATTGGGAAGGAGCACGATGAAGACAGCACTTGTTTTTTGGGGATGGGTTCTTGTTTGCGCCGCGCGCGGACAGACGTTGACGCTCTGGCCGTCCGATCTGTGCGACGTGCGGCAGCACACCGACAGCAGCGTCGCGGTTGACGCGGGCCGGACCGTTCAGGTCACCGCCGGCACGCGGTACGCCTGGCCGGGCGCCACCGTATTCTTCAAAGCGGGCGAGATGGATTTGGCGGCGTACGGGCCGCTGCGCGTCACGGTCAGCAATGCTGCAGCGCGTGCGCTGACCGTCAATCTGAGCGTCAAGAACCGCAACCAGAAAGAGCAGTCGCCGGGCGGCAGCGCGCTGGTGGCGCCGGGGGCGGTCGGCGTGATCGAAGCCAACCTGCGCCTGAGTCCCTGGATGCTCGACCGGCCGCTCGAGCTGGTCGGCATGCGGGGCCATCCATCGGCGATCGAGGGCGGCTCCTTCAATGTGCGCAAAACCGCCGAGCTGCATGTCTTCCTTAACGCGCCCGACGCGCCGGCCCGTTTCGCGATCCTCAAGATCGAAGCGGACAAAGCGCCGCTCGCGCTGCTCAAGGCCGACACCTTCCTGCCGTTCGTCGACCGCTTCGGCCAATTCCGGCACGACGAGTGGCCGGGCAAGATCCATGACGAGGCCGAGCTGCAGCAGGCCCGGGAGCGGGAGGCGGTGTGGCTCGCCGCCAACGCCGCAGGACCGGCCGCGGACCGCAACGCGTGGGGCGGCTGGACCGGCGGTCCGCAGCTCAAGGCGACCGGGCATTTCCGCACCGAAAAGGTCGACGGCCTCTGGTGGCTGGTGGATCCAGACGGGCGCCTCTTCTTCTCGCACGGCGTCGATTGCGTGCGGCATGGTGCCGAGACCGGCATCCAGTACCGCGAGAACTACTTCGCGTGGCTGCCGGAAAAGGGTTCTGCGTTCGAACCGTTCTACGGCAAGGCGAGCTGGGCGCCGCACGGCTTCTACAAGGACAAGAACACCTTCCGGACTTTCAATTTCGCCGGCGCGAACCTGCTGCGAAAATACGGCGAGGCCTGGTTTGACGAGCATGTCGACCTGGCGCACCGCCGCATCCGCGCATGGGGGCTGAACACCGTGGCCAACTGGTCGGACGACAAGGTCTATCTCAAGCGCCGCACGCCCTACACCGTGTGTCTCCACACCGGCGGACCGCGCATCGAGGGCTCGGACGGCTGGTGGGGAAAATTCCCGGATCCGTTCGCGAAGGAGTTCATCGAGGGCATCCAGCGGCGCGCGCGCGACCAGCAGAAACCCGGCACGGTCAATGACCCGTGGTGCATCGGGTATTTTGTGGACAACGAGCTGTCGTGGGGCAAGGACGACCGCGCGCTGGCGCTGAGCGCCTTGCTCTCGCCCGCCGCGCAGCCGGCCAAGCTCGCGTTCCGCGACTGGCTGCAGGGCCGGTATGCGACGGTCGAGGCGCTGAACGCCGCGTGGGGGACTGACTTCGCCGCATGGGACGCCTTTCTCGCCACCACCAACAAGCCGTCAGAGAAACGGTGCGGTGCAGATCTGGAGGCGTTTCACAGCCAGGTCGCCGAGCAGTATTTCCGCGTGATCCGCGACGCGGTCAAAGCCGCCGCGCCGGACAAGCTCTATCTCGGCTGCCGCATCGCCTGGGGCGCGCCGAGCGTCTACCGCGCCGCCGCGAAATACTGCGATGTGGTGAGCGTGAACATCTATCAGCGGCAGGCGAACAAAGAGCTGCCGGAAGGCAGCGAGGACAAGCCGATGATCAACGGCGAATTCCATTTCGGCGCGCTAGACCGCGGCCTGTTCCATACAGGCCTCGTCGCAACGAAAAATCAGGCGGAGCGCGCCGCGTGCTACGTCGCCTTTGTCGAATCGTGCCTGCGCCATCCGAGGTATGTCGGCACCCACTGGTTCCAGTGGCGTGACCAGGCGCTGACCGGGCGCGGCGATGGCGAAAACTACCAGATCGGCTTCTTGACGATCACCGACCAGCCCTATCCCGAGCTGGTTGAAGCCGCGCGCACGATCGGCGCGACGATGTACCAGACGCGCTTCAACGCGCGGCGACGGAACGGGACGGCCCCGTGAGACGTGGTGTGCAACGCGACTGAGGAAAGGAGTCTGATGTGACGTACTTCGAAGTTCCAACCCGCACGCGCGAACAGTTTGTGAACATCACCGGCCACGTGCAGCAGGCGGTGCAGAAGCTGGGCATCGTCGATGGCGCGGTCACGGTGTTTGTGCCGCATACCACCTGCGGCGTGACGGTCAACGAGAACGCCGATCCGCACGTGGTCAGCGACATGCTTCAGCAGCTCGACCGGATGGTGCCGCTGCGCCAGCCCTTCTACGAACACGCCGAAGGCAACTCCGCCGCGCACCTCAAAGCCTCTCTGATGGGCTGTTCGCTGCACCTGATCGTGACGTGCGGGCACCTTGAGCTGGGCGTTTGGCAAGGCATCTACCTGTGTGAATTCGACGGCCCCCGCATGCGCCGTGTCTGTGTCGCGTGAGGTGTCGGCGCGCGCTCAGTTCTTGTCGAGCGCCCGCTTGAGGTAGGGCATGTACTGTCGTGTATAGACGATGATCGACCAGAAGTTGACAAAGATGAGGAAGGCCTCGATCACAAAGATCAGCGCCTGGGGCAGGAACCACGGGTGCAGGGAGACGTAGACGTAGATGACGCAGGCGGAGGGGAAGCTGGCCGCCGTGCGGAACTTGCCGAGCCAGTTGGCTTTGCAGTCCGCGTTATAGAGCGAACCCACCGAACGCAGGAAGGTCACCCACTGGTCGCGCAGGATATAGAGCACGGTGAAAACGAGCATGACCAAGGCATGGATCGCCTCGTGCGGCTGACGCCCCAGCAGCCAGAGCAGGGTCGGGAAAACCACCAGATAGAAGACCTTGTCCATCAGAGGGTCGGCCATGGCCCCGAACTTGGTTACCACGTTCCACTTGCGCGCCAACTTGCCGTCGTAGAGGTCGGTCAGCGAGGCGATCGCCAGCGAAGCGGTTGCCAGAACAGCGAGCCACCAGGCCGGCCAATAGCCGTCGATCACGGCCAGCACCATAAACAGCACGACAAACGGCACACGTCCGAAGGTGATCGCGTTGACGACCAGCCGTTTTGATTGTTCATCCATGCGTCATATCAAAGCAGATCATGCGTCTTTTGTGAATCTTTTTCCGCGATGGCCGTGTCGTGCGGTTTGAAATGCGGTTGGCGCATCTTCTTGCCCCATTTAGCCGGTGCCATGCCGACCTGCTGATGAAACGCGCGGGTCAGGGTCCGCGTGGTGCTGAAGCCGCAGGCCGCCGCAATCTCCGTCACGCGCTGTTCATTGGCGAGCACCAGTTTCTGGGCGTGCTCCAGTCGGACGTCAAGCAGGTAGCGGTGCGGCGAGCCGCGCATCTCGCGGCGGAACAGGAGGAAGAGCTGGCGGAGCGACACGCCGGCCGCCTCGGCGATCTGTTCCATGGTCAGCGTTTCAGGGTAATGCGTGTCGATCATGTGGACCGCCCGCCTGAGCGCGGGATGCGTGATGGCCAGGCACCCGGTGGAGACGCGGCGGACCAGCGGGCCGGGCGGCACCACGGTGACAGGCGGCACGGGAAGTCCGCGCATCCGGCGGTCGAGCACGTGTGCCGCCTGGTAGCCAAGCTGCTCCATGTCCGGCGAGACGCTGGTGAGCGGCACGGGCGAGATCGCGCAGAGCGCCTCAAGGTCGCCCACGCCGATGACGGCCACCTCATCTGGGACCTTGATCTGCGCCTCGATGCAGCGCTCGATCAGGACGACGGCGTCGTGGTCATCACGGCACATCACGCCGAGCGGCATGCGGTGGCTTTTCAGTCGCGATTGAACGGCGTGGAGCTGCTCGCGCGGTGTGGTGCCGGAGAGGTCCATGAAGGGGAGCTTCAGTTCTTCTAGCCGTTCGCGGAAAGCCCGCTTGCGCTCGTCGCCGGAGGGTGATGCGTCGCAGGCGAACCAGCCCGTTCTCTTGTGAAACAGGGCATAGAGGTGGTCCGCTGCCGCGCGGGCGATCTGACGGTTGTCCGGCACGACCATGGGGGCGTCCAGGCCCGGCGAGTCGGTGCCGAGAATGACGGTGGGCAAGGTTGCGGCGCGGTCGCACACATACGCATTGACCGAGGGATCACGGTGGCCCATGGCGATCATGCCGTCAAACGCGCCGTCGAGCGGGATTTGATTGGTGAAGAAGTGCCGCGTGTCCATGCGCCAGCCGGCCTCGCGGGCAAAACGGCTGATGCCCTGAAAGATCCGGTAGTCGTTCCACGACAGCAGAAAAAAAATCTGTTTGCGCCGTTTCATGCCGCGAGCTTAACAGACGTGCGCCGGGTCTGTCACGGATCGATCGACGAATCAGGGCTTCAACGTCGATCTGGTCGGCACGGCGACGGACAACGCGGCAGCCGAGTTGGGCAGCGAGGTCAACCACGAGGGGCACGGCGGCTGGCGTATCTCCACGACCGGCAGCAACGGCCTGCACGAGTACATCCTCTCGTGGCTCGCGCAGATCGAAGACCCCGATGTG
>MWEJ01000065.1 GCA_002071025.1 Verrucomicrobia bacterium ADurb.Bin070
GTTCAGGCCGCTCAAGAAGTTGGCGGAACCGTTGCGGCACTCCAAAATACCGCCGTTCAGGTTGAGGATCGCGGTGCCAGTGGCGGTGGCGCGCGACATGCCGACCGAACTGAGCGTGGCGCTGCCCAGCGTGCCGTTGCCGAGCGTGACGATGTTGGTACGCAGCGACCAGCTCGTGCTCATCCAGTGAAAGGCGTTGTTAACGACGAAGAGGCCTCGGTGGATATCGATGTCGGCGCGCCCAAACTGACGGTCGCCGGCACTGGATTCGCGTCCCAGCGAGAGCCGCTGCAGCCAGACGGTGCCGTCGTCGAGTTCGAGCGTGAAAGGAATGCGCGTGCCGGCGTGCACCCAAGCGTCTGTCGTGCCATTCGTGAGGATGCCGCCGTTGTCGATCACGAGGGTGGCACGGTTGCCGGGCTGATCGCCGAAGGTGTTGTCCGTGCCGGTGAGCGCGAAGCGGCCGCCGTTGACGTGCAGGTTGAAGCTGCCGGTGCCGCCGGTCACGCCGCTCATCTGCAGGGTCAGGCCGCCGAGCGCCACGTCCGCGCCCGGTTCGACGATGATGGCCGACTGTTTGTTGGCGACGTTGCCGATACGGAAGATGTTGCGCTCGTTGCTGAAATCAACCAGATGGAATGTCGCGCCGGGGGCAAAGCGCAGCGTGCCCTCATCGAGCGCGAAACGGCTATAGAGGTTTGTCACCCGGGTGGCTCCGGTAAAGGTCAGTTCGTGGGTGCCGGCTTTCTTGTAGGAGCGGGCCGTGGTGCCGACATTGTAGTTCAACGAACCGGCCAGCGTCATCGGGCCGTTTGCGGTGTTGAGCGTGCGGTCTGCGGTTGCCGTGATCAGCAGCGGCAGCGCGACGGTCTGCGCGGCGGGCGACTGGTTGACAAGGTCGCCGTTAAGCGTGACGCGGTTGCCCGCGAGCGTGAAGCCGGCTGCGCCGGGCAGGAAGGTAAGGCCGGAAAACGCCGTGTCGACGGCGAAGTCATTGGTCGTGACGGGCTGCACGGCCCCGTCAAAGCGCAGCGTGTCAGAGGCTGCGGCTGCTCCCTCGTTCCAGTTTGCCGACGTGGTCCAACGGGCATCCGCGCCAGCACCGGTCCACGTTTTGTCTGCGGCAGAAACCTGCAACGCGAGCAGCGGGACAAGGCTGAAAGCAACATGCCGTCCAAAGTTCTTGATTGTCATGTCGGAGACTCCTGTGGTTCAGCGGTTTCCATGGCCATTAATCCGAAGTATACGGATGGCACCTCGCTCGTTCAAGCTTCAATGCTTCATCGGTTGACGGCTGTCCGGTTTCATTTTTTTCGCCTCGACGTTCATCGTGGCGGTGTTTATAGTAAAGGGTATCCATGCTGGTCTGGACGGCGGTGTGCCGATCATTCAGCGAGGTGCCTATGAAAAAATGGTGGGTTGCTTGGTTGTTTTGTACGGTGTCCTGTTTTCAGGTGCTTCGGGCGCAATCGGGCGCCTGGGCGGTGGATGCCGACGGCATATGGTCGTCATCGGCCAATTGGCTGGCCGGCGCTGTGGCGAACGGCGCCGGCGCAACCGCGTTTTTCACAAACACGGTCACGTCGCGGCGCACGGTCGATGTGGATGGCCCGGTGAGCGTCGAAGCGTTGCGTTTCGGTTCGCCGGCTTACAACAACTGGCGCCTGATCGGAGACGGTCCGGTCATTTTGGACGGTGCGGCCAAGCCGCGCATCGGATCAGCCGTCAATCAGCGGGTCGAAATCTTGACGCCGCTCGCGGGCACGAACGGCGTGATCCAGGAGTCGCTGCCCGGCGACATCGAGTTGGCGGGCGACAATTCGGGCCTCGCTGGCTTGGCCGAGCTGCGAAGCTACACAGTGGCGCAAACGATGTCGAAGACCGCCGGGTCGATGGCGCCGCTGGTGCGCGATTATTTTCCGACCGGCGGCGTGATCATGGCCGGGGCGCGTTTCGAGTTGTTCGGACGTAAGAACGGCAGTGCCGCGGTCTCGCCGAATTGGACAGTGGTTCAGAATTCGGCACGCGTGCAGGCGGCCATCACCAATGCAACGGTCAACCTGGCTCCGGGGCAGCGCGTCACGGGCAACGGGATCCCGGCCGATACCTATATTCGGCAGATTCTTGACGGGTCAAACCTTGTGCTCAGCGCGGCGGCGGAACTTTCCGACATCGAGACGTTGACGTTTGAAGCCGCGACCTTCCGCTCGGAACAACTCCTGCAGCGCGTACGCGTGGAAGGCGGGCAGGATTTCAGGGTTCACCGTAACGGCGGCAGTTCATTCACGGTCGAGGTCGAGCGTGTCTACGGACCGGCCAACTGGGCGCTGAAAAACGGCGACGCGGTGATCAAAGCGCCGGGGTTGCGCGAGCATCGCGCAACCCTCCAGTTGCACAGCGTGGATCTGACGCTGGCACCCAAGATCGTCACTCGGCAGCCGGCGGCAGGGCCTGCGTTTCATGTCGATGCGTCGCGCGCGGATACCTTAACGCTTGAGGGTAGCGCGGTCTCGGAGTGGCGCGACGTAAACGGCAACGGCCTTTACGCCAAAGCGCCGGGCTTGAAGCCGACGCTGCTGGCGGACGCGCTGAACGGCCGGCCGGTGGTGGATTTCGGCACCTTCGGCACCAGCCCCTACATGCACTGGTTCAACGCGCAGGGCCAGGTTGAACTGACGTCAATCCGCGCTGTCTTCTGGGTGCTGGGCAGTCAGAACGGCGGCGGCTTTTTGCTGGGCGGGCTGACCACGGCGCATTTCCACCGCGGCAATGCGCCGGACGGCGTGTTTTATCCGGTTCTTACGTCATCTCAGCTTTGGGGACACGATTGGGGTACCTATCCCGGCGGCGGGCGTGTCGAAACCTATATCGACGGCCTGCGCGCAGGGGCCTCCTCGGCGCTCAGCGGTGGCTATCAGGTGATCGCCTGTCAGATCGCCACGAACGTGACGGCGGGGGGCTTTGCCACCGACCGCAACACGTTTCCTGACCGGCGCGGCGGGCAGCGGCTGGCTGAGGTGATTATTTATGACCGCCCCTTGACCGAGATCGAGCGTATCGAGACCGAAGAGTACCTGATGGCGAAGTGGTTCGGCGACACGCGCTGGGATCTGGGCGGCCTGGCGCCGGTCGTTCATGACCTGAACGCGCTGGGCATGCGTACGGTGAACACGCCTGAGAGCGGCGTGACAACAATCGGTCGACTTTCAGGCGGCGGTAGGCTTTCCGTCGACGGTCCCGGCGAGCTTGCCCTCGCTGACGCGCAGGAGTATGCGGGAACGATCGCGCTGAACGGCAGCGGACTGCGCCTGACAGCCGCTGCCGTGCCGGACGCGCCGGCGGCGGATGCCTATTTCCATGTGGATGCCAGCGTTGCGGAGTCGCTGACCTTGGATGTGGACGGACGGGTGCTCGCTTGGCGCGATTGGCGCGGCAACGGACGCGCGGCGGCTGTGGCGCCGGGGTTCAACACGCCTGCGCTGCTGGCACATGCGCAAAACGGATATCCGGTGGTGGATTTCGGGGCGCTCGGTTCACTTCAAGCGCTCGCATGGAATCACACGAACAACACGATCCGCGCCGCGTTCATTGTTATTCAGAGCCTGTCGGGCGCCGCGCAGGTCCTGGGCGGGGTGTCGGGACAGCCGCAGGACTTTTTCCGTAACGGCAGCGGTCCGCTCTACTACGGCGGCGACACCACGGCCAGCCGCGCCGTGGTTTACGGCGCGAACTACGTGAACGGCTGGCGCGTCGAGCCGCTGGTCGCCGCGCTGCCTTCCACCTTCTGCGTGGTCAGCGTGATTCCGACCACGCCCGCGCGCGCCAGCGCCTTCGCGCAAGATCGCGGCACGGGAAGCCGTTCGGGCGGGCAGCGTCTGGCCGAAGTGATCCTCTACACGCGCGCGCTGACCGATACAGAGCGGCGCGATACCGAAGCCTACCTTATGCGCAAGTGGCTGAACCGCGCGGCACCGGGTTACGGCGCGCCTGAGTTGCCGCAGGTTCCTGCGGTCTCCTATGCGGCTCCCGCGTTTTCCGTTCGCGTAGAGGGGGACGGCACGGCGGCGCTGGGCCAGTTGACCGGCGGCGGCACAGTGGTCAAAAACGGCAGCGGGACGCTGGCGCTCAGCCGAGGACCTCTGGGCCTGGCCGGCACGATCGAGGTGGAAGAGGGGGCCGTTTCCGCTGTGGCCCCGTCCGACTCGGCACCCGCGCCGTTCCCGGTTTTCCACGTAGATGCCACGCAAACGAATGAAATGACATTCGTGCAGGAAAACGGCACGAATTTCATTGCGCGCTGGCCGTCCCGCGCGCCGGTCGCCAACGCTGCGGTCGAACGCGCGGGATATCGGCTGCCGTATCTGATGGCGAATGACCTGAACGGCCTGCCGGCGGTGGGCTTCGGTCCGTTCGGAACCGTAGGGTCGAGCCTGAAGTGGGAGACGGCCGTGACATCGGTCCGCTCCGCCTTTGTGGTGCTCGGCAGTCAGGAGGGGGGGGCGTTTGTGTTGGGCGGAACGGCCACGCCGCATTTCCATCGTGGCAATCGCGGCAACACGTTCCTGCCGATCACCAAGGACAATGTGCTCTACGGGTGGGATGTGTCGTCACATGTCGTCAACGGCACGACCTATCTGGATGGCACCCGCGTGGCGAGCCCGACCTCGCAGGCGCTGTCGGGCGGTTACCAGTTGATCGAAGTGCTGACGCTTGACGCGGTGACCGCCGACCTGTTCGGCGGCGACCGCGCGTTCGCCGATCGGGCGGGCGGCGTGCGCCTGGCCGAAGTGATCGTGTACGACCGTCTTCTCACCGAGTACGAGCGCGTGCAGACGGAAAACTACCTCATGGCGAAGTGGTTCGGCCGGCAGGCTGTCGGAGCAGGACTGGGCACGGTCAAGGTCGCGGATCAGACAGGTGTCCGAGCAGACGGCTCGCCGATGACCGTCCATCGTTTGATTGGCGAGGCTGCGGTCGTCAAGGTCGGAAGTGACACGCTGACGCTCCGCGACACCACCGCTTTCACGGGCACGGTGGAGGTGACAGCCGGCACGCTGAATCTGGCGGTGCCGGCCGCGCCGCTCGCGCCGCCTGCGGGTACGCTCTTCTGGGTGGATGCCTCCCGGCCCGGCACGATCGATACCGATATGGCAGGGGGCGTGACCGAGTGGCGCGATGTGACCGGCAACGGTCGCTACGCGCGTCCGATTGCGGGACGCAGCGCGCCGACACTGCGCGGCAATGATTTCGCGGGGTTGCCGGCGGTTGACATGGGCCCCTACGGCATCGCAGGCAGCGCTGGCATGTTGTGGAACCAACGGCTCACCGGCATGCGGACCGTCGCGTGGGTGCTCGGCAGCCAGGCGAGCGGCGGCTACCTGCTGGGCGCGACGAACGCCACGACCTTCCACCGCGGGCCGCCTCCGGAAGGTGGACAGATCGCGGTTACAAATTTCACCTGCCGTAACTACATGCTGTCCAGTTCGTGGGGTGCCGCCACGCCGATCGCCGCTTATACGAACGGGGTGCCGGTCAACACGACGGTGACCTCGCTGTCCGGCGGCTATCAGATCATCGTGATGACGTGGAACGGCGGCACCTATGCGGACGGGTTCGCGTTTGACCGTCTGATGGGCGACCGTTACGGCGGCCAGCGGCTGGCGGAGTTCTTGGTGTATGACCGCGTCATCACCGAGCAGGAGCGTTGGGATCTGGAGGCTTACTTGAATCAGAAATGGTTTCGTGTGCCGACACCAGGTTATGCGTGTCCAGTGACGCATACCGGTGTGATCCTGCACGAGGGGGCGGCGTTGACGATGAATGGCGGCGAGCAATCGGTCACCTCCCTCGCCGGGTCGGGTGCGGTGTCGAACGGTACGCTGGTCGTCACACAACACCTGAGTCCGGGGCTCGCCGAAGGCGATTGTGCCACGCTCGCAGTTGACGGTAACCTGACGCTGGGCGCGGACATCGCGTGTGTGTTCGATGTGGTTGCACCGAGTGCGGATGCGCTCTCCGTGAGCGGCGAACTCTCTGTGGCAGGCACAGGTACGGTCACCGTGCGGTTGCCGGCTCAGGCGGGTGCTCTGTCGGCCATTGGCCCTGTTCCCGTGTTCACATTCGGCACGCTGAGCGGTGCTCAGCATCTGTCCGCGTGGCCTGTCGCGGGGCTGCCGTCAGGCTACAGCGCCCGGCTGTTTGTGGCCGGGCAGACCGTTTTCTGACTGTCACGGTGGACGGCACGTTGTTGATGGTTCGGTAAGGATGCGGGCTCTGGTTATCATGCTAAAGATAAAGATTATCATGGGACTTTGGATCGCGGCGCTGGCGTTGCGGGGGGCGACGGAAGAGTACGGTTCGCACTGGCAGCGCGTGTCGGACACGCTGGGACAGAACGATCTGAAAGCTGCGACCGAGGCGCTGTCCGCTCTGGAGCAGGCCGCCTTGCGCGATGAGGCCTGGGATCACGCAGCACGTGCCATGGCTTGGCAGGCTGATCTTGCCGCGCGGACGGAGCAAGAGGGGGTCGGGGTCGTGGCGCAACGGTTGTGCGCCGCAGCAGCCGCTGCGCCTGACCCCGTGAAGCCTGCGCTGGAGGTGATGGCGGCACGACGCTATCGTGCCGAAGCCGAGCGTCGTGTGGGCGTGCCCGATGCGACCGCCCCCCTGCGCACGGTCTCGGACGGTGAATCCGCCGGCCCGGCCGCATGGCGCATGGACAGGTTGTTGACCGAGATCGAACGCTGTTACCGGCGGGCGTTGGCGTTTGAGGAGGTTCTCAAACGAATCCCCGTCGGCATGTATGGCGCGTTGTTTGATGCAGGCACGGTGCCGGAGACGTTGCGTCCGACGCTGTTCGATGCCATCGCTCATGATCTGTTGGACTTCTACGGCTGGTGTTGGAAAGAGGGGCTCGACGACACAGAATCAGTCACGTTGGAACCTGACGGGCCCGCCCTTCAGGATGTAAGCGGCTTCACCTTTATGATCCCGGATGAGGCGGCACGCCGCTCTCGCGTGTTGCGGGCATTGCGTCTTTGGCAAGTGGTGCTTGTTTTTCACGAGAACGATGATGATCCTGCCGCGTATGCGGATGCCGATTTGAGTCGGCTGCAGTTCTGTTACCCGCTCGTCACGGGGGAAAAGCGGGAGGAACGGTACGTGGCGGCGCTGGATCGGTTCGCTCACAAATGGCGGGCGCATCCTCTTTCCTCGCGCGCGCTCGCGCTTCGCGCGCAGCTTGCTTTTGATGCGGGCGATGCCGCGTTGGCGCGCGTCGTCGCGCAGAAGGGCGCGGCCGCGTATCCGGCGAGCATCGGCGCCGCGCAATGCCGCAATCTGATCGCCCGGATCGAGACGCCTTCGCTGGCGCTGAGGACGGAGCGGGTCTGGTGCGCGCCTTGGCCGCAGTTTGAAGTCGTTTACAAAAATCTGACTCAGCTCCATTTCCGCGCGGTACGCGTGCCGTTCGATGAGGCCTTCGTGCCGCGCGACACGCAACCGGCCGAGGTTGTAGAGGGGGGGCGCTGGTTGACGCGCAAGCCGCTAAAGCAATGGTCGGTCGTGCTGCCGCCGGCGGGGGACTACCGAACCCGCAGCCATCGTGTGTCGGTGCCGCAGGATCTCCCGACCGGTCTTTACGCGCTGTATGCGTCGCCGGATGCGGCCTTTGCTGACGGGGGGGCGCCGATCCTGTGGGCGTTGTTCAGGGTGTCACGGCTGGCGCTGGTGATTGATCAGAAACCCGACCGGGTTCACGGGTATGTGCTGTCGGCGCGCGAAGGTGAGCCGGTCTCTGGGGCTCGTGTCACGGTGTGGCGCAGGCAAGCCGAAGGCGGCTTCAAGCGCGAGCAGGTGATGATGTCCGGTGAGGATGGCGGATTCGCCGTTCTGGGCGATCACGCGGGCGACATCATGATCCTTGCCGAGCGGCAGGGAGACGCCGCGCAAACGTGGACACCGGTCTGGAAAGGGAATGCGCGCACACGGTTTGAAGCGCCTGTCCCCCGCGCCACATTCATGACCGACCGGAACGTGTACCGTCCCGGACAAACGCTGCGCTACAAGGGATTCTTCTGGATGGATGACCCGGTGTCGCGCAGCGTGTATGCGGCGTCCGGCTTACGCGTCAATGTTGCGGGGGTGGATGCTTCAGGCCGACGTCTGGCCAGTCAGGACGTAACATGCACACCGTTCGGTTCTTGTTCGGGCGAGATGGTTATTCCCGGCGACACGCCGTCCGGAACCTTGACGCTCACCGCCGAAGGAGCGGGGTCAACGGACATCCAGATCGCGGCGGAAGATCGTTCAGCGCTTGATGTTGTACTGGACGCGCCCGTCCCGGGCGTGCGGCTCGGCGATGTGCTGACGGTGAACGGGCGGGTCGCTCGGGACGGCGCGGCTGTGCCGGACGCCCGCATTGCGTGGCGGGTCGCGCGGCAACCGCAAGGGGACGCTCCAGGCGCGGCGGTGCCGTTGACCGCCGGTTCCGCCGTGAGCGACGCGCAGGGTGCTTTCGCGTTGACATTCTTTGCCAAGGCGCCGCAGCAGCCGGGTGAGGAAACGGAGCCTGAGGCGTTTGTGTTTACAGTGACGGCTGAGGTGTCGGACGTTGGGGGGCGGAGCGGGCGCGCGCACCTGCCGGTGGCAATGGGTGAGGCGGCATGGCAGGCGTCGCTGGTGACGGACGCATGGCAGGCCTCACCGCAGCCGGTCAGATTTGACGTGTGCGTGCAGACGCAAGACGGCTCGCCCGTCGCCGTACCCGGCGAGCTGCAGGTTCTCCTGCTCAAGCCGCCGGAATGGGTGAAGCGCCCCGCCTTGCCGCTGGCGGACCGTACGGACGCTGGGGGCTGTCGTGACAACGGCGATGTGGACGCCGTCGACACTTGGGAGGTGTCTCGCGTGTTGGTCGGAGAACACGTAAGAACCGGCACAAACGGGGTCGCCTCCGGTTCGGTCCCGTTGCGCGCCGGCGCATATCGGCTGGTTTATGAAACGCGCGATCCGGCCGGACGGCGCGTGACCGCTCGGCGTAACGTGCGGGTGATCGACCCGGACGCGCGGCGCCTGCCTTTCACGGTGCCTGTCCATATCGAAGCCGAAACGTGGCGCGTCCCGGCGGGTGGTGTCTTCCGCGCGGTGTGGGGCAGCGGCTACGCGCGCGCCTCGGCGCTGGTGCTGGCTGAGTCGGACGGACTTGAATGGCTGCGGGTGCGTACCGATCCCGAGGTGACGCAACAGCGCTTTGAACTGCCGGCCGATACAGTGGCGCACGGCGGGTTCTGGTTCCGTTCGTTGTGTGTCAAAGAAAACCGAGCTTATGCGTGTGAGCGGTGGGTGGAGGTCGTACGCCGCGATCAGAGGCTGACGGTGACCGTGGCGGGGGTGCCCCCGACGATGCGTTCGGGCGACCGGATCGCCTGCACGGTCAAGGTGACGGATCCGGTCGGCGCCGGATGTGAGGCCGAGCTGATCGCGCTGTTGACGACGGACGATGCCGCCGACGCGCTGGCATGGCAGGGAGCGGGGCTCGGGGGCCAGGCAGGCGCAAGCACACGGCACGTCGGTTTTCAGTTTCAGAACCACGGCGTCGAGTTGGCGCTGCTGTGCGGCGGTTGGCGCCATGAACGCGAACCGGACGCATGGCGCTACCGCACGTGGCGCGCATGCGGCGTGAGCCCGCAAAACGCCGGCACTCCGTCTGGACCGGGCCGATCCGGCGAGCCGGTTCCGCAGATTCGCGAAACCGGTGCGTCTGGCACGTTCAGCGCGCAAGCGGGGGTTGCGATGCCGGCCCCCAGTCTTTTTCTGCCGCATGTGAGGTGCGACAGCGAAGGGACTGCCCGCCTTTCGTTCACTGTGCCGGAGTCTCCCGCACGCTGGCGGCTGCTGATTTTTGCGCACGATGTGCGCCTGCGCTGCGGAAGGGTAAAGATTCCATTGTGAATTATGGGTTCCATCGCCTTCCTCCCTTCGCCTTCCTCCCTCCTCCTTCCTCCCCTTTGCTTCGGCCGCCAATCGATTACCTTCCGGATGACCCCGGCATTGCGGGACGGTGGGGGTTCTGCTAATCTACCACCCACATGTCTACGCTCCCTCACAGACGGGCAAGGTGTGCCTGGATCGATCGCATTCCGGCTGCCTTGGCCGGACTCTGCCTGCCGGTCCTGGTCTGGTGGGCCGGCTGCATGACCGAGCGCATCCGGCCGCCGGGCGGGCGGACGCCGGTGGTGATGACGATGGAGGTGACCGGCTACTGCAATTGCGGAATTTGCTGCAGTTGGGAGCGGAGCTGGTTCGGGTTGGGAGCGCCGGTGATCAGCAGCGGGCCCAATAAGGGCAAGCCGAAGGAGGTCGGGGTCACCGCCAGCGGCACGCGCGCGCGGCACGGAACCCTCGCCGCCGACACCTCGGTGCTGCCGTTCGGAACCGTCGTGGAGGTGCCCGGCTACGGCTTTGGGCGCGTGGAGGACCGCGGCGGCGCGATCAAAGGCAACCGGCTCGATCTCTGGTTCCCTTCGCATGGCGAGGCCCAGCAGTGGGGCCGTCAGAAAGGCCTGCGCGTGCGCGTGTGGAAACCTTGACTTTTTTTGACTGAACGTTTCAACAGAGACCGGAACAATCATGAGCGACGAGAAACAGACAGCGGAATCAGATACCAGCCGACACTTCCTCAAGCAGTGGATTGCGGAAGATGTGGCGGCAGGGCGGACGGGCGGATGCGTGGTGACGCGTTTTCCGCCGGAACCCAACGGCTACATCCATATCGGCCACGCCAAGGCGATCTGCATCGATTTCGGCATGGCGCAGGAGTTCGGCGGGCAGTGCCACCTGCGCATGGACGACACCAATCCATCCAAGGAGTCCGACGAATACGCTGAGAACATCAAGAAGGATATCCACTGGCTCGGGTTTGACTGGGGTGACGGATTTTACTGTGCGGCCGACCGGTTCGACACGATGTACGAAATCGCCGAAAACCTGGTCCGCAGCGGGCATGCGTACGTCTGCGGGCTCACTCAGGAGCAATGGAAGGAGTACCGCGGCATTCCGACCGCTCCGGGCAGGGAAAGTCCGACGCGCAACCGCTCCCCTGAGGAGAATCTCGCGCTCTTCCGCCGCATGCGGGCAGGCGAATTTCCAGATGGCTCGCTCTGTCTGCGGGCCAAGATCGACATGGCCTCGCCCAACATTCATTTTCGCGATCCGGTGCTCTACCGCATCATGCATGTGCCGCACTATCATGCGGGCGACACCTGGTGCATTTATCCGATGTACGATTTTGCGCATCCGATCGAAGACGCGCTCGAAGGGGTGACCCACTCGATGTGTACCCTGGAGTTCGAGGTGCACCGGCCACTTTACGATTGGGTGATCGACCGCATGGACGAGATGGGCATGCTGGTCGTGCGCAACGGCGTCAAGATCCGCCCGCAGCAGCGCGAGTTCGCGCGTCTGAATCTCACCTACACGGTGATGAGCAAGCGCAAACTGCTGCAGCTCGTGCAGGAACACCGGGTAACCGGCTGGGACGACCCGCGCATGCCGACCGTGTGCGGGCTGCGCCGCCGCGGCTACACGCCGGAGGCGATCCGCGACTTTTGCGAGCGCGTGGGCGTGTCGAAGTACGAGAGCGAGACCGACGCGGCGCTGCTGGAATACTGCGTGCGGGACGATCTCAACAGGCGCGCGCTGCGGCGCATGGCGGTGCTTGATCCGGTCAAAGTCGTGATCGACAATTATCCCGAGGGGCAGGTCGAGTACGCCGAGGCGCTGAACAACCCCGAAGATCCGGCGGCCGGCACGCGCCATGTGCCGTTCGGACGAGAGGTTTATATCGAGCGCGAGGATTTCATGGAGGTGCCGGCCAAAAAGTTCTTCCGCATGACACCCGGTCAGGAAGTCCGGCTGCGCGCCGCGTGCCTCTTCACCTGCACGCACGTCGTCAAAGACGCCGCCGGCCTTGTGACCGAGATCCACGGCACCTATGATCCGGCGTCCAAAGGCGGCAACGCCGCCGACGGCCGAAAGATCAAAGGGACGATCCACTGGGTGTCGGCCGCGCACGCGGTGCCGCTCGAGGTGCGGCTCTATGACCGGCTCTTTACCGTGCCTGATCCGCTGGCGGACGGTTCGCGCGACTTCACCGATTTCCTGAATCCCGAATCGCTCAAAACCGTCACCGCGTGGGGCGAGCCGGCCTTGGCGCAGGCTCAGGCGGGCGAACGCTTCCAGTTCGAGCGTGTCGGGTATTTCTGTGCGGACACCGTGGATTCCCGGCCGGGCAAGCCGGTTTTCAACCGAACGGCAACGCTCAAAGATTCTTGGACCAAAGAGGCGAAAAAATAACGGAGCGGCACGCAAGCCGCTTCTTGAAAGGATACGATGCAGAAGACAGTCAAAGTGAACGGGCAGGTGATTCCGCAGGACGCGATTCAATTTGAGCTGGAGCGGCTGGTCCGTTTCTACGCCGAGCACGGCATGTCGCAGGAGCAGATCAAGGCGCAACTTCCGGCGCTGGTACAGAAGGCGACCGAACAGGCCATCGGCACCAAACTGTTGATGGATGAAGCCGCCAAACTTGACCTCCCGGTCTCCGACGCCGAACTGGACGAACAGGTCGCGAAGATCGTCGAGCAGGTCGGCGGCGAAGAGGCCTTCCGCCAGGCGTTGCAGCAGCAGAACACCTCCGAGGATGCGTTCCGCGAACAGCTCAGGCGCGGCCGGCGCGTGGACAAGCTGATTGAAAAGGCGGTGGCGGGCGAACCCGATCCGACCGAAGCCGAGATCGAGGCCTATTTCAACGGGCATCAGGACGAGTTTGCCAAGGGCGAGCGCGTGCTGGCGCAACACATTCTCATCTCGCCGGACGGCGACACGCAGACCTCCAAGGACGAGGCCAAGGCCAAGATCGGCACGATCCGCGAGCGCGTGCTGGAGGGCAAGAGCTTCGCCGACGAGGCCGCCGCGCACTCCATGTGCCCCAGCGGCAAAGAGGGCGGCAGCCTCGGCTGGTTCAGCCGCGGCATGATGGTGCCCGAATTCGATGCGGCAGCGTTTTCGATGAAAGTCGGCGATGTGAGCGACATCATTGAAACGCAGTTCGGCTACCACATCATCTTCAAGACCGATCATGAGCCGGCAGGGGAGGTCGATTTCGCCCAGGTTCACGACAAAATCCGCGATCTGCTGCGCCACGCGCGCCGCGGCGAACGGGTGACCGCCTATGTGAACGAGCTGCGTGAAAAGGCGCAGATCGAGGTCGCCTGAGGGATGATGCTATGCTCAATCATGATGCGTTGTATGCGCGCGCGTGCCGGGTGATCCCGGGCGGGGTCAACAGTCCGGTGCGCGC
>MWEJ01000066.1 GCA_002071025.1 Verrucomicrobia bacterium ADurb.Bin070
ACCTGCACCCAGGGATCGTAGACGATGCGCCGTTTCTGGCCGAGCACGATGTCGGCGCAGAGGATGGTGTCCTCGCCCGGCCAGAAGTCGGTGCGGTAGCCGCCGATGGCGCGCAGAACATCGGTACGGGCGAACAGGTTGCAGCTCGGGAAGTCGTCGACGCGGGCGCGCACGCGGTCGCCGAGGTAGCGGTAGCGGTAGTTGCCGGAAACGAGCGGGTTGGCGTAGACGCGCCCGCCGGCCTGGCCGAGAAAAGGGTCGCCGGGGGGGGTGACACCGGGGCCGCCGACGCCGCCGACGTCCGGCAGCGTGAAGTATTTGACCGCCTGCGCGAGCCAAGCCGGGACCGGATAGGCGTCATCGTCGAGGAAGGCGACCACCTCGCCGCGCGCGTGCCGGATGCCGGTGTTGCGTTTCTCGGCCGGACGTGTTTTGCCGGTGGGGATCACGTGAAGCGTGAAGGGCGCGGGGCCGAGGTCACAGGGGGCGTCAGGCAAGACCAGGACTTCGAAATGGGGATAGGTCTGGAGCGCGAGGGCAGCCAGGCACTCGGAGAGGTAGGGGCTGGGGCCGGGGCAGGCGATCACGACCGAGACCAGCAAAGGCTTCTCGGGCGCGGGCGCGACCTCAACACTGCGATAATAGCGCAGGATACGCAGGCGGTAGAAGATGGCGAGCGTGTCGGTCATGACCTGCTTGACGTTGGTCCAGGAGAGGCAGCCGACCTTCTCGCCGAAGTGTATCTCGACGGGGGCCTCGGCCACCGTGTAGCCCCGGGCGTGGGCGATCGAGAGCACCTCGAGGTCGAAAGCGAACGTTTTGACGAGCATGCGGTCGAAGGCCCAGCCGAGCGCCTCGCGCGTGAAGAGCTTCATGCCGGTTTGGGTGTCCGAAACCGGCAGCCCGACCAACAGGCGCACCAGCGCGTAGTAGACCGAGCTGGCGAGGCGGCGGTGCCAGGGGTAGTCGATCACCGAGTCAGGATGGCGCTTCGAGCCGATCACGATGGCGGCCTGCCGCTCGGCCATAATGTCGAAAAAGGTGGTGACGCGGGTCGGGGCGAGGTCGAGGTCGGCGTCCAGCAGCAGGATGTGCGAGCCGCGCGCCGCGGCGAACCCGCACTTAAGGGCATTGCCCTTGCCAGCGTTGACCTGCACGTAGACCGGGTGGACATGGCTCGGGTCGAGGTCGGCGGCGCGCCGGATGGCTGCCGCGGTGCCGTCGCGGCTGCCGTCATCGACAGGCAGCACCTCGAAGGGGATGTGGCCCTCGAAGAGGCGGCAGACGGTCTCGATGTTGCGTTCGATGACCGTCTCCAGCCCGTAAGCAGGCATGATCACGCTGAGCGAACCGGACGCGCCCAGGCAGGCTTGCGCGGCGGACCAAAGATTTTTCGTGTTTTCGGTGGCCATTCTCGACAGGTTAAGTAAAATAGAACCACTTTTTTTCGAGTTTTTCAGTCTGGCGGAACCCGGTTCCTTTTCCAGAATGAACAGGTCACATGATAGGCGAGCCGGGCGTGTAAACCAAACGAAAAATGATGCAACCGTTTTTCCATTTTCAGGGGGCAGGGCCGATGTGTCGAATGCGTCACACGATGTGGATTTTGGGCTGTGCAGCTTTTCTGGCCGGCTGCGGCGGTTCGGGAATCGCCGACGCTGAGCGGAACGAGCGGGGGTCGGCGCTCTACCGCAAAGCGTTTGCGGCCGAACAGTCGGGCGATATCAAGGAGGCCGTGCGCCTCTTCAACAAAGTGCTGATCGAGGAACCCCGCTCTTTCTCGGCGCACTTCCAACTCGCGACGCTGCTGCAGGATCATGAAGCGGACTATTTCGGCGCGATCTACCATTACAGGCAGTACCTGGCGTTGCGCCCTGAGTCGGAGAAGGGCACGTTGGCTCAGGATCGCATCCGGATCGCCGAGCAGATGCTCGCCCCGCAGATTCTCAAGAAGGTGGGCGATTCCGTGCAGGGGCTGACACAGGCCCACCTGCTCAAGGACAATGATCGGCTGAATCTGGCGATCACCACGCTGCAGGGCGAGAAATCGATGCTGCTGGAGGAGAAGGCCAAGTCGGACAAGGAACTGGCCGGCCTGCGCGCCGACAACGAACGGCTGCGCGACCTGCTCCGGAAGATGCGCGTGGCCGAGGCCGACGGGACGCCGGCTGCTGCGACATCCGCGCGCGAGGCCGCGGCGTCCGCGCGCCAAGAGGGCGACGGCACGACAGCGCTCGGCGACGCCAAACGGCTGCGCGCGTTGCGCGAGGAGGCGGAATCGCTGGCCCGCGAAGGCGGCAAGCCGCCCCCGCCGGTACGAAAACCGCTGGCGGACGTGCCGTCGACCGAGTCGGTGCTCAAGAAGGTTGAGGAACGGCTCACCGGCGTGCCAGCCCGCGACGAGCGTGCCCCCGAGCAGCCGGCGAAGTCCGCGAAACCGGGTGGCGATGCCGCTCAGGCGGGCGAGCCGGCCGATCTTTCCGCCCTGTCGCTCTTCGGGCGCGGGCAGAAAAAGGAGAAGGCGGCAGGGGCGAACGATAATCCGCGCACCTACGTGGTGCAGCCGGGGGATTCTTTGTTCCGGGTCGCCGAAAAGTTTTACGGGGACGCGACCCAGTGGAAAAAAATCCGCGAGGCGAATCGCACCCGCATCGATCCGGACGGGCGCATCCGCGCGGGACAGATCATCGTGGTGCCGTAAGGGACGGAGCGAGCCATGGCGTCGAAATCAGGTAAGCCGGTCCTGAAGACCGGGACCTCCAGCGTTTTCGTGGGCGGCCGGCCGGACCGCTCGGCGATCGGCTGGCGCCTGGACGTGCGTGATGAGGGCGGACGGACGCAGACGTTCCGCAAGCGGCACCGCCCCGGTGCGGAGCGCGGCCGGCTGAAGCTTTTCCACTACATTTCAGCGGGCGGTCTGCAGCAGTTGCGGCGCACGACGGCTGACGATATCGCGGAGCGCCGGCAGCGTTCGTTTTGGGTGTTTCTGGGCCTGATGGCGCTGGTGTGGCTGGTGTTTTACGTTCTGCCCAGCGCGTGAGGAGGAGAAAGATGAGGATGGAGCAGTGGGTGGCAGGTGCGCTCGGGTGCGGCGCGCTGTTGGGGGCCGGGTGTACCGGGCCGATGGTGGAGGGAACGATTTTTGAGCATCAGCCGCGGCGTGATCCGGAAGTGGCGCGGATTGCCGTCAACACCCAGCAAATGAGCGTGGAGTTCCGGCAGCTCTCGGAACAGCTCATGGTGTTGAACCGCAATCAGGAGCTGCTGGAGGCGCGCTTGGCGCGCGTGGAAACTCAGGGTGCGGCCGCGCCGCGTCCGTCCGAAGAGATCACCGCGTTGCGGCGCGACATGCAGCTTCTGCGGAGCGAGCGCGACACGCTGCGCAACGAGATCACCAGCGATCTGGCCGCGCGCATCGAGGCGATCGCCGCGCGCCAGCAGGCCGAATTCAATGCCGCGCGCGCCGCCGCCGTGCCGCAGGCTGGAGCCTCCGCCGTTGCGGCGCCGGTCCGGAGCGGCTCGGGGTATGAGCACAAGGTTGAGCGCGGCCAGACCCTGTCCGAGATCGCCCGCGGGTATGGCAAGAGCGTCGAGGCGATCATGAAGGCCAACAAGATCAGCAACCCTTCGCACATCCGCGTCGGACAGGTGCTGTTCATTCCGGATTAAGGAGTTTGTCCATGGGTTTCCCCGATGTCCGCCTGCGGCGCCTGCGGCGCACGCCGGCGATCCGGCGCCTGTTTGACGCGCCGCCCCCTCCGCCCGCCAAATTCGTCTGGCCGCTCTTCGTGGTTGAAGGCGAGCGTCGTTGCGAACCGATCGCCTCGATGCCGGGGCAGAATCGGATGAGCGTCGACGTCCTGCTGCGCACGTTGGAGCCGGTTGCCGCGCAGGGGATCGGCGGGGTGCTGCTGTTCGGACAGACCGAGGGCGCCAAGGACGCGGGCGGCAGCGGGGCCTTTGACGCGCGTGGCGTGGTGCAACGCGCCGTGCCGGCCATCAAGCGCGCCTTCCCGGAACTGGCGGTGATGACGGACGTTTGCCTGTGCGCCTATACCGCGCACGGCCATTGCGGTCCGCTCGACCGGCATGGCCAGGTGGATAACGACGCGGCCAACGGGCTGCTCGCCCGCGTGGCGGTGTCGCACGCCGCCGCCGGGGCGGACGTGGTGGCGCCGAGCGCCATGATGGACGGACAGGTGCGGAGCATCCGCGAGGCGCTGGCGGAGAACGGCTTCGAGCAGACGCTGCTGATGGCCTACTCCACCAAGTTCGCCTCGTCGCTCTACGGGCCGTTCCGCGATGCGGAAAATTCAGCGCCGTCGGCCGGTGACCGCAAGGGCTATCAAGCCTCCTACGGCCATCCGCGCACCGCCCTGCGCGAATCGGAGTTTGACGAAGAGGAGGGCGCGGACATCCTGATGGTCAAGCCGGCGCTCTTCTATCTGGACGTGCTGGCCGAAGTGCGCCGCCGCACGGATCTGCCTGTCGCCGCGTACAATGTCAGCGGCGAATACAGCATGATCCATGCGGCCGCCGAACGCGGTTGGGGGGATCTGCACGCGATGGCCCGCGAATCGCTGGCCGCGCTCGACCGCGCAGGCGCCGACCTGCTGCTCTCTTACTGGGCGCCGCTCTACCGCGACCTGTTCGGGTGACCTGACCTTGCCGCGCGTTTCGCGCCGGACGATGCCTGTCACATGGCGAGGTGTGCTTGCGATTATCACACTTTCGAAAGTGTGATAATCGCCTTTCCGCCGGAATTGCCGGATTTGCTGTTGCCCCACAGGACGGTTCAAAGTAAACTGCTTTTTTTGTTTTTGCTTTTGGGTGCCTTGTTTCAGAGAGGGTGGTCATGTTAACGGTTATTTTGAATGCCGGGTTCGGGGTGCTGGTGCTGCTGGCTTTTGGGATGAGCGGCGCCGCCAACTGGGGCTGGTCGGTCTTTTGGGGCGTGGTCGCCTTCGCGGCGGGTCAGGTTGCAGCGGGATTTCTGATTCAGCGGCGGGTCAAGGCTGGCATGGCCGGCGTGCAGAAGATTTTAGAGGACGGACAGAAGCGCTTGCAGGCCAAAGTCAACCAGTGGCAGACGCGCCCGCCGGGCAGCCTCAAACAGGCCCAGATCGAGATTGAGCGCGAACAGCGAGTCTTTGTCGAAAGGGCGCTGGAGGCTTCAAAAGAGATGGAACGGTTTAACCGCTGGGCACCGTTAATGGGGCGCCAGCTTGCCACGATGCGTCTGCAGCTCTATTGGATGCTCAAAGATTTCAAGCGCGTCGATGAACTGATGCCCACGGCGCTGGTGATAGACCCCATGATGGCCGCGATCAAGATGGCCCGCATGCACATGAAAGGCGAGGAGGGGATCGAGAAGCTTTTCAAGAAACAGTCGGCTCGGGTGCGTTACGGGCAGGGTGCCCTGTTGTACGGGCTCTATTCATGGATCCTCGTGCAGAAGAACGACCTTGACGGTGCGCACAAGGTGCTGATTCAGGCATGCGAGAAGATGGAAAACGAAACGCTCAAGCGCAACCGCGAGCACCTCGCCAACAACCGCGTCGGCCACTTCTCCAACGCTGGCATGGGCGACGAGTGGTACGCCCTGCACCTGGAGCAGCCCAAAGTCAAGATGCAGCGTCAGCGGCCGAATGCGTTCGGCCGGCCGTTCTGAGGCCGACGGAGCCCGCCGCCCGCTAGGGACACTGGAAACGTGGAATGATGGACGGTTGTATGCATGACTCGGACAGATTGGAGCTGCTCGGCTTGGAGGTCGTTTGCGTCATCGGCGATCTGCCGGAAGAGCGAGGCCGCGAGCAGCGGCTGCTGGTTGACGTGGCGCTGGCGTGCGACCTTGCCGCCGCGGGCGCGAGCGACGCCCTGAGCGACACGGTGGACTATGCGGCGCTGGCCGAGACGATCCGGGCGTCGCTGCGCGCGGCGCGCTGCCATATGATCGAGCGCGCGGCCGAGTGTGTGGCGCACGTCTGCCTCGACGACGCGCGCGTGCGCTCGGTGCGCGTGCGCGTCGAAAAACAGGGCGCGGTGCCGGGCCTGCGTGCGGCGGCTGTCACCGTGACGCGCGAGAAGGGCGGTGCCTCCGTATGACCTCGCGTCCGACGCAAGCGGTCGTCCTTGCCGCCGGTCTCGGCACGCGCCTGCGCCCGCTGACCCTCGCCCGCCCGAAACCGCTGATGCCGCTCTGGAACGTGCCGCTGCTGGAGCGTATCCTTCGCCTGCTGGAGGGGTGGGGGGTTGAACGCATCGCGGTGAACCTGCACAGCCAGCCCGAGGCGATCCGGGCCTTTCTCGATCGACGCAATGGCAAGGCCTCGATCCGCACCTCGTACGAGCCGGAAATTTTGGGGACGGCGGGTGCGCTGCGTCCGCTCCGTTCTTTCCTCGGCGCCGAGCCTTTCTGGGTGGTGAACGCCGATATCGCGGCTCGTGTGGCTGCCGAGCCGTTGCTGCAGGCTTTTGCGGCGGGGGATGGCCTGGCGGCTGCCTGGCTGGAGCCGAAAAAAGGGCCGCGCACGGTTGAGGCCGACCGGCGCGGACGTATCACGTGCTACCGCAGTCCCACGCCCGGCGTGCCCGGCACCTTCACCTTTTGCGGCCTGCAACTGGTGTCGCCGCGCATTTTCGAGTTTTTGCCGGAACGCCCATTCTGCACGCTGGTGGAAGCGTACGAGCACGCCCTGGAACACGGCGTGTGCGTGCAGGGCGTGGCGGTCAAAGATAGCTTTTGGGATGACGCCGGTACGGTTGAGGCCTACCTGCGGCTGCACGGCCAGAAGTCAGAGGTCGGAGGCCAGAAGTCAGAGGTCGGAGGTCAGAGATCAGAGGTCGGAGGTCAGAGATCAGCGGTCAGAGGTCAGAGATCAGAGGTCAGCGGTCAGCGGTCAGAGGTCAGAGGTCAGCGGTCAGAGGTCGGCGGTCGGAAAGTGGGCATGGGCGTGTGGGTGAGCGAGGGGGCCGAGGTGGCTTCGGACGTGCGTGGGCGCCGCAGCGTGGTATATGGCGGGGCGCGCGTGCTGCCCGGCAGCATCCTCAAGGGGTGCGTGATCGGTGGCGGGTGTGTCGGCGGCCGGCTCGATGGCGTGGTGTGCGTGGCGGCGTCCGATGCGGGCGACGATGCGTTGCCGGACGCGCTGGATGCGCTGGGCTGGTCGCCGTGCGAAACGGCCGCCGCTTTTCTCGGGACGCGCGGCTCGGATCGGAGTTTTTGGCGGCTTTTCCACGGCTCAGAGCGGGCGATCTATATACGTTACAGTCTGGAGCGGAGCGAAAACGCGCGCTATGCCGGACATGCGCGCCTGTTGGCCGAAGCCGGCGTGCCGGTGCCGCGGGTGCTGGCCGAGCGGGCGCAGCGGCGCTGCCTGGTGTTGGAAGACTGGGGCGACGACTCGCTCCAGGCGCGCATGGCGGCGCATCCGGAACGGGCCGAGGCGTGGTACCTGCCGGTGGTTCAGGCGTTGGCGCGTCTGCACGGCGAAGGCACGCGCCGCGTGACGGCAGAGGCGGGGACGGCGTTGGAACCGCCGTTTGACGACACGCTTTATGGCTGGGAACACGGTCTCTTCGAGGAGCATCTGCTCAACAAGCGCTATGGCTTTGCGGTAATGCCCGAAGCGGTGACGCGCGAGTTGCGGGAGACCGCGGCCCGGTTGCAGGGGGCGCGCCAGGTGGTGTTGCACCGCGACTGCCAGTCCAGCAACATCCTGTTCCGCGGCAAACACATGGCGTTCATCGATTTTCAAGGCCTCAGGCTGGGTGCGGCTGCCTATGATCTGGCTTCTCTTTTGTACGATCCGTATGTTATACTGACTCCTCCATTGAGGATGCGTCTGGCGCAAGCCTACGAGGCGTGCGATCCGGCCCTGCATGACGGTGTGGCGCTGCTCCATGTCGGGGCAGTGCAGCGTTTGGTCCAGGCCTTGGGCGCGTTCGGACGGCTGGCCTCTGTAGGGCAGACAGGCTTCACGAGGCACATTCTGCCGGCTTTGCAAAACCTGCTGGAGGCCGCCGACACCTGTGGGTTGGACGCGGTGGGCGGACTGGCCGAAGAGCTGATCGCGAAAGAAACAGTGATTCTGTAGGAGGCGTGGGTGGGTGCCCTTCAAAAATCCGGCGTGAATACATTTATCGAGCGCGTGCGGCGCGAAGCGCGGCTGAAGCGGGACCCGGTGGTTCTCAAGTCGATGGGCCGCGAGCGCGTGTTCTGCGCCTTCGACTGGGGGTGCGACACCTTTGTTTTTGAAAAGGATGTCTGGAAGTGTCTTGAGAATCACAGCCCGGTGCTGATCGTGCGCAAACGCGATCTGGTCAAGGGGACCGGCGGCTATATCATGACATTGACCACGGGCAATCATACGATCGCGGCCATCCCGTTGCTCTCCGGACAGTTCTGGAACCTCGGCCGCGTTCCGGCCGCGCAGCGGAGCAAAACGCTGCAAGGTGCGGTGGTCTGCGCGAATGTGGTTAACGGCGTACTCGAAATCTCGCAGCGCGACGTGCCGACCGACGTGGTCACGGAGGCCGATGAGTGGCTGCAGAGCGTCGGCTTCGCGCTCAATCACGTGATCATGGCCGAGCGCAACGATGCCGCGCTGGAGTATTATCGCCAGCAGGGGCAGGAGTGGCGCATCAAGCCGCTGGCCTGGACGCGCCGCGAGATGGATGCCGCCCTCGCCGCGAGCCGCACGCGCATCAACACCTGCCTGCGCTACTACCACAGCGCCAAAGGCGTGCACTTTCTGTCGTACACCGACTTTCACGCGCTGCTGCCGCTGGTGCAAGCGGACTATGCCGGTTTCGTAGAGTGCCTACGCGAGCTGGTCTCCATCTTTGAAGGCGACGTGCGCTCCTGCATGCGCTCGCCGAAATATCATGGCCACAACGAGATCGAGCTGTTCGGCCTGCGTCGGGGTGAGGCGTGCGAGCGGATCGTGCCCGAGTTGGAGCGGATCATGGAGGGCATCGCGCTCAAGCGGCTGGACGCCGGGCAGGTGGCCGAGCGGATGCAGGCGGTCGATGCGCAGTTCAAAACCTCGCTGGAACGGCCCGAACTGGCCGACGAGGGCTGCGACGATTTCGTCGAGACGCTTTACATGCACCTCACGGGCGAGGTGTATTACGGGCAGGGCGCGGCGGTGTCGCCGGCCTTTGACGACCGCCGCACAGCGCTGCCGGGCGCGACGTTCCGGGGGGGGCGGCCGGATTTCCATCCGGGCACCGACGAGCGCACGCACGTGCTGTTGGCGAATGTCCTGCAGATCATGAGCCAGGACGAGACCGTCGAGTACGCCAATATCTACGAGGTGCGCTCCGAAAGCGATGCCACGAACAATCTGGCCGTGGGTGCGGGCGTGACGCGCGAAATCGTGTTCAAGACCAACCGCCGGCCGCTCTGCACCAGCCTGATCGAGAAACGGCTGGCGCTCAAGACGCCCGGCTACGGCAGCTACATGCTGGCGCGCGTCGAGGCGTTTAAGGCGCTGGGCGTGGGGTTTGGCGAATATCGCCTGTTGATGCGGCTCGACAGCGCCGCCGGCCGCGAGATGAACTACTTCATCCGCAACCGCTGTCCAGGGGAGCCGCTGGATGACATCCCGCCGCGCATGTTTCAGCGCACGGGCGAGTTCGGCGGCAGCGAGGGCGGGGAAGACCCCGGCGTGGTGCAGAAGATGGGCGCGCTGCTGGGCGACGCCGCCGCGCAAAACCTGGTGCTCAAAAAATATCTGCCTGACACGCTGGGGTGCCGGTTCGGTGTCGGCAAAGAGATTTTCGAGTTCGGGTACGATATCACCGCGCGGCGCGAGATGCCGATGGGCGTGAAGCTCTGCTCCATCCGCGGCTGCTTCGGCTGGCCGGATACCGCCTACACCGAAGCGAACCTCAATGCGCTTTTCGATTTTTATTTCGGCTGTTATGCGCAGGTGCTGCACCGGTTCTGGCGCAAGCATCGCGCGGCAGGCCCCCTAGACGCACTGGCCGAATGTTTTTTTGACGGCTTCGAATTCAAGACGCGCGAAATGCACTGGAACTATTCGGTGCGGCGCGAGCAGTTCGACGCCTTCGACCCGCACCTGCCCAAACACTACGCCTTCGTCAAGAAATGGCGGTTCGCGCTTTGGTCGCTGGAACGTCAACTGCGGCGCCTCGACAGCCTGCGGACGCTCTTCAGCCAGAAGGTGCGGCAGGTGGCGGAAACGTCGGGCGACGAGTGAGGAACAGCAGCCATGATCATGTCTAAGATCGCCGACAGCTTGGTAACGGCGTTTTCCCCTTCCGCGAAAATCAACCTGGTTTTTGTCGAGGTGACCGACTCCGCGCGCGAGCTGGAGCGCAGTCATCTGTGCGGCCCGACGGCCGGCCTGATCCAAGCCGAGGCCTTGGCCGCGGTGGCGCTGCTCGGCGCCGACCTGTCGCAGCCCGAAGAGACGGTGACCTTGAGCCTGCGCGTGTCGGGCCCCGTCGGCGGCCTGCTCGTGGAGGCCGGCGCCGACGGCAGCCTGCGCGGGTATACTCAGGTCAAGGTGATGAACGATTTGGATGCCTGCGAGGAATTAGACCTGTCGTGCGCGCTGGGCGAGCATGGCGAAATCCAGATCATCCGCTCGCTGCCCGGCAAGATTCTGGCCAGTGGGACGGCGAAGGTGTCGCCGGCTTCGGTCATCAAGGGGCTGGAACAGTATTACCGGCAGTCGCTGCAGCGCCAGGTGCTGACGCAGATTTCTGCCTTGGCCTACGGCGGGTTTATCGACGGGTCGCGCGGCTTGTTGGCTGAGCGTTTGCCCGACAGCGACGGCGAGGCGTTTGAGCGCGTCACGCGCTTGTTTGAGGACGGTACGGTGCAGGAGAGCTTGGAGGCGTCGGCCTCGCCGCAAACCCTCTGCTCGACGCTGGGTCTTGACGATTGTGTGTTCCAGCCTGCCCGGCCGTTGAAATTCGCTTGCCGCTGTACGCCCGAACGGGTCGACGCGATGCTGGCTGGTATGCCGTCTGCCGATCTCGAAGCCCTGGTGCGCGAAGAGCGCCCGGCGCGTGTCTTCTGCCACATGTGCGGCAAAGGATATGAGGTGGGCCTCGGGCGTCTTCAGCAGATCCTGGATGGCCGGCGATAGGGGATGGTGTCTGTCCGGCGGGTGTGCTATATTTTCCAATCAAAACGTGAAGAGGGGGTATGCTTCGGTCTCGGGGACATCAAGGGTGTATCTGGCTGGCGGCCTTTTGTGTCGCGGCGGCGTCGCTGGCGTTGTACGCGGCGGCGGTCTGGTTCGGCAATCTGAACCAGGACGAGGGTTGGTATCTGTATGCCGCGCGCGCCGTGGCGGACGGACGCCTGCCGTATCGTGACTTTTTTTTCACGCAGGGTCCGGTGATGCCGTATCTCTACGGCCTGTTCACGCCTCTCTGGTCGCCGCACGGCGTGCTGGGTGGACGGATCTTCACCGCCGTGCTGGGCCTGTTGAGCGGGCTGCTGGCGGCGGGGCTGGCGCGGCGCGCCGTGCCCTCGCCGCGCGCGGCCGAGGCCGGCCTGATCGCTTTCGCGCTGACCGCCTGCAATCTCTATCACGTTTACTTCACGACGATTCCGAAGACCTACGCGCTGGCCTCGTGCCTGTTGCTGGGCGGCTTCCTGGTGCTCACGCTGAGCCTGTCGCGCCGCCGCAAGACGCGCTCGCACCTCTCCTGCATGTGGGCGCTTCCGGCCGGCATGCTGGTGGCCTTCGCGGCGGGCGTGCGCCTGTCGCTGGGCGCGATGCTGCCGGTGACCGCTCTGGCGCTGCTGGTGTCCTATCGCAAAACCGGCGCGGCTTTCTTCTGGTTCGCGCTCGGCGGCGGCGTGGGCCTGGCGCTGGCGTTCGGCCCCGCGCTGCTGGAGGCGCGCGAGCCCTTCCTGTTCAGCCAGTCGTTCCATGTGGCGCGCGGCGGGCGTGACCTCTTCTTCATGGCCGGGTCGCTGGCGCGTACGGTGCAGGCCTATCTGCCCGCCGTGATGCTGCTGGCGGCACTGGCTCTCTTCCGGCTGTTTCGCGGCGGCGGCGTAGCAGGCTCTGTCTCGCAGGATGAGCCGACGGGCATTCTCTACCGCGGCCAGTTCTGGCCGTGGCTTTGGCTGGCGGCGTTTCTTGCGGTCTTCGGGGTGCAGCTTGCCAGCCCGTATCCGTATGACGACTATCAGGTGCCCGTCATGGGCCTTCTGGCGGCGGCGGTCGCGGGCTGGACCGCGAACAGCACGTCGTCGGGCTCGCTGCGCGGCTGTGTTTGCCTGCTTTGGGTGACCGGCAGCCTGCTGGCCAGCTTCGGGTCGCCGTTGGCGCAATCGTGGTTCGTCGCGCGCCAGGACCGCTTCTGGGTGGTGCGCAAGGCAGTGCCGGACCTGGCCGTGCTGCGCCAGACGGCGCGCGACGTGCGCGCGCTGTCCGGCGAAGATGACCTGTTGCTGACCCAGGACCTTTATCTGGCGGTCGAGGCCGGTATGCGCGTGCCCGAGGGGTTGGAGATGGGCCCCTTCAGTTATTTTCCGCAGCTCAGCGATGACGAGGCCGCCCGCTACCATGTGATGAACGACACGCGCCTGGAAGCCCTGCTCACGGCAGCGCCGGCCAGCGTCGCCGCCTACAGCGGGTACGGCTTTGCCATCCGTTCGCCGGTGATGGACGAAGTGCCTGCCGCGCGGCGCCACGCTTTCTTGAGTGTATTGGGACAGCACTACGACGGCGTGCAGGAGGTGCCCGATTTCGGGCAGAACTGCACGACGCTTCAAATCATGAAGCGACGGACCCCGCTCGGCGCGCAGAAGCCCTGACGACCCTGACATGTCTGATTATTTGCAACATATCCAATCGCCGTCCGACCTCCGGACGTTGCCGGCCGAAGCGTTGCCGGCGTTGGCCGAAGAACTGCGCACGGTGATCCTCGACACCGTCAGCAAAACGGGCGGCCATTTGGCCTCGAATCTCGGGACGGTCGAATTGACGATCGCGCTGCTGCGTGTCTTCGCACCACCCGGCGATAAGGTCGTGTGGGACGTGGGCCACCAGAGTTATTCGTGGAAGCTTCTGACCGGCCGCCGCGATCGCTTCGCCACCCTGCGCCAGCACGGCGGCCTTTCGGGGTTCCCGAAGCCGGAAGAGAGCCCGTATGATGCCTTCGTGGGCGGCCATGCCGGCACAGCGCTCTCTGCCGCGCTGGGCATGGCGGTCGCGCGCGACCGCGACGTCGGCAAGGGGCACGTCGTGGCTGTGGTGGGCGACGGCTCGCTGACCAACGGCATCACGCTGGAGGCGCT